>CANPVW010000198.1 GCA_947581745.1 Candidatus Benthicola azotiphorus | reverse complement strand
TACGTGTGCGCTGCCAGCTCCTGGCCCGCCTTGGACAGGCCGTACGCCGAGACGGGCCTCAGGGACATCTCTTCCGAGAGAGGCAGTCCGTCACGCGCCGCATCCCCGTAGGCATCGCACGACCCCATGACGAGGATGCGCGGATCGAACGCCGGATGAGTCTCCCGGACGGACACGACGGCTTCGCACAGGTTCACGGTGCCACCGACGTTGATGTGGACCGCGTCGGAGGCGAACTGCCGGGCCAGAGCGCCCGAGGCGAAACCGGCCAGGTGGTAGATCCGATCCGGCATTGCGGCTGCCACGAGCCGCACGAGCGCCTCGCGGTCTCTGACGTCGGCGGCCTTCCAGTCCACGGAAGCGATCTGCTCGGAGGAGAGCGTGGAGCGACTGGGCGGCAGGTCCAGGGCCGAGGCCGCCACGCTGAAGCCGTGATCCAGCAGCTCCGCGATAAGGTGCTGCCCGACGAAGCCGTCGGCACCAGTGACCAGTGCTTTCATCCGTGCCACGCTCCGGTCGTGCGGCGTCGGCCGTCCTGCGACCCCGGTCATGGACCCCGATTCCACCCGGTGGATCCCGGGCCCGTCACACAAAGAAGGCCCCACCTTCTGGCGGAGCCTTCTCGGGTCGTCTCAGCTCGACGCGATGGAAGGAGAGTCGACTCGCGCCGACGCCTCAGGGTGCCTTGCGGACCTTGCCCGCCTTCAGACAGCGGGTGCAGACCCGAACGCGAATCGCCTGCCCGCCCTCGAGGATGCGGACACGCTGAAGGTTCGGCATGAAGCGCCGCTTTCGCTTGTTGTTCGCGTTGCTCACGCTGTTGCCGGTGGCCGGCCCTTTATTACATACGTAGCAGAAGTTCGACATCTCAAGCACACATCAGTTGAACGAGAGCGAGTCGGCCATGATGAAGCTCGGGCTCGCCGGTATCGCGCTCGCGTATTCCGAATCGACGGCTTCCTGGTCCACCCACACCGAACGGATCGAATCGTTGAGGGTGAACACGTGGCCGTACACGGTCACCATGTCACCGCCGTACACCTGCGTGTCCATCTGAATCAGGTCGGACGACAGCAGAACCGGATACTGGATGCCATCCAGCTGGAGCGTGAACGTCCCGCGTCCAAGGCGCTGTGCCACCGCAACCGATCGGAGGTAGCCTGTCTCGCCGACCGCCGCAGCCGGATCGGCCGCCAGCGCCGCGCCGTCGAGGTCCACGTTCTGCACGGTTTCCTCGAGCACCGGGGCGACCTGGCTGTCCAGGGACCCGGCCTTCCGGTCCAGCCACCACATGAAACCGACGACGGCCAGCACTGCGACGACCATCAGTATCGTCGAAGCCCCGCGAAGCATCGGTGCCTGCCTTTCCCGACCCCAGGGTCGGCTCTAGTTCTCCGTCTCGGTGAGCTCGATGATCGCCATCTCGGCGCCATCGCCCTTCCGGGCCCCGAGCTTCACAATACGGGTATATCCGCCTGGCCGCTCCCGGAAGCGAGGTCCCACCTCATCGAACAACTTGTGGAGGGCTTCCCGATCCGCGATATGACGGCGCACCCGACGTCGGCTGTGCACGTCGTCCGTGCCACCGAGAGTGATCAGCTTCTCGACGAAGGGACGAAGCTCGCGCGCCTTTGCTTCCGTCGTGCGAATCCGCCCGTGCTGGATCAGGCTCGCGGCCATGTTCCTGAGCGTCGCCGTCCGATGGCTCGCGGTGCGACTTAGCTGCCGGCCCTTGTTCCTATGCCTCATCTCCGCCCTCGCCGCCAGCGGTCTCGGCCTCTGCGTCCTCCAGCATCCACAGATCGCCCACTTCGTCCCGTTCGATCGCCATTCCGAAGCGCAGGCCGTTGAGCGCCAGCACCTCGGCGACCTCTTCCAGAGACTTCTCGCCGAAAGACGGAACGGCGAGGATCTCATCTCGCGACCGGACCACCACATCGAGCAGCGTGTGAATGTCGGCCTTGTCGAGGTTGTTCCGGGAGCGGATCGAGATTCCCTCGAACGCGTCGAGGGGCGACTCGAGCAGAGCCGTCGTGCCCGCATCCACGGCCTCCCGGCCGGGAGGCCCCGCCAGATCCGGCGCCGAGCCACCGTTGCCGGACCCGAACCCGGTCAGGTACTGCAGGTGAAGCCTGGCGATCTCGGCCGCGTAAGCGATCGCATCGCCCGGATCGAGCGATCCGTTCGTGACGATCTGCAGCGTGAGGCGGTCGAAGTCGGTCCGCTGGCCGACTCGCGTCTCCTGGACCAGGAAGTTCGCCCGCACGACCGGATTGTAGACCGAATCGATCCGGATCAGGTCGACAGGCGCATCCTCTGGTCGCTCGTGCTGCTCGGCCACCACGAAGCCGCGACCCCGGTCCACCCAGAAGTCTAGATTCAGCGGCCGGCCCTCAGGCAGATCGTCCTGGAGCGTGAACAGCTCCTCGTCCGCGTTCACCACGGTGACGCCCGACACGCTCCCGATCATCGACGCCTTGACCGGCCCGGCCTTCGAGACCGAAAGCTGCAGGCGGGCCTCATCGACGCCCGGGTCCAGGACGATCACCAGCTTCTTCAGCTTCTGGATCACCTGGTGGATGTCTTCCACGACGCCCGGAATCGTCTGGTGCTCGTGCTGAACGCCGTCGGCCCGGAACGCCCAGATGGCACAACCCGGAAGCGATGAGAGCAACACCCGTCGGATGGAGTTGCCGACCGTGTGGCCGAATCCCCGCTCCAGCGGCTGCAGCACGTACTCCGCCCGCCGGCCGTCCTCGGAGCGGCTTCGCTCTTCGACGGTGTTCGGCAGTACGAGTCCTGTAAGGTCTAGCCCTGCTGACATGTGCGTTTCGCCTCTATTACTTGCTGTACAGCTCGACGATCAGCTGCTCCTGAACGGCGAGCGGAATGTCCGCCCGGCTCGGCTGTTCGAGCACGCGGCCCGTGCAGGCGTCGTAATCGACGCCCAGCCAGCTGAGCTGGTCCTTGCCCTTGCGGTCCTCAATGGCCTCGCGCACCACCGGCATGTCCTGAGCGGCCGGCGCGATCGAAATCTCCTGCCCCGGAGAGACCTGGAAGCTCGGGATGTCCACAGCGGAACCGTCCACCCGGACGTGCCGGTGCCGGACGAGCTGCCTCGCCGCCTTGCGGGACGGTGCGAAACCAAGCCTGTAAACGACGTTGTCGAGGCGGGCCTCGAGAGAGATCAGCAGGTTCTCACCCGTGATCCCCTTCACGCGGGCCGCCTTGGTGAACAGCGTGCGGAACTGCTTCTCTCCGACGCCGTAGATACGCTTGACCTTCTGCTTCTCCCGCAGCTGGGTCGCGTACTCGGAAGAGCGCCGGCGCCTCCTGCCCGTGCCGTGCTGGCCGGGGGGATAGGCTTTCCGCTCGATCGCGCACTTCTCGGTGAAGCAGCGCTTCCCCTTCAGAAACAGCTTCTCGTTTTCCCTCCGGCAGAGCCTGCACACCGGACCCGTATAACGTGCCATCTGGCTTCCTTAACCTGTCCCCTGCGTGTTCCTGGCTCCCCGCCTCAGACGCGCCGCTTCTTGGGCGGCCGACATCCGTTGTGCGGGATCGGCGTTACATCGCGGATCGAGCGGATCGTCAGGCCCGCTGCCTGAAGAGCCTGAATCGCCGACTCACGACCCGATCCCGGGCCCTGCACCCGGACGTGCAGGCGCTTCATTCCCATCGAGGCGGCCTCCCGCCCGACGCTTTCCGCCGCGATAGTGGCGGCGAACGGAGTGGACTTCTTCGAGCCCTTGAAGCCGGCCTTCCCGGCGCTGGCCCAGGCCACGGTCCCCCCGTTGGTCTCCGTGATCGTGATGATCGTGTTGTTGAACGTCGCCTTGATGTGCGCGATTCCTTCCGCGTCCACCTGGCGCTTCCGTCTCGTGGTTCTCGGCTTGGCCATGCTTCGTCGTCCCTATTTCTTCGAGGGTGGCTTCTTCTTGCCTGCCACCGCGCGCCGCGGTCCCTTGCGGGTGCGGGCGTTCGTGTGCGTGCGCTGGCCCCTGACCGGGAGTCCGCGACGGTGTCGCAGGCCCCGGTAGCAGCCGATGTCCATGAGCCGCTTGATGTTCATGGACGTCTCGGTGCGAAGCGCGCCCTCCACCTTGTAGCGGGCCTCGATGACCCGTCGGAGCTTGTTGACATCGTCGTCCGAGAGGTCGTGCACCCGCGTGTCCGGATCCAGGGCCGTCTCGGCCAGGATCGCTCGCGACGTCGAGCGCCCTATCCCGTAGATGTACGTGAGGGCGATCTCGACCCGCTTGTCCCGGGGAAGGTCAACGCCTGCTATTCTTGCCATGTACCACCCGTTCAGATTGTCGGCCGGCCTCGCCGTCGGGCGCGCCGGACCGAGCGTCTTCTATCCCTGCCGCTGCTTGTGCTTCGGATCCCGGCTGCAGATCACCCTCACCACTCCGCGGCGCCGGACGATCTTGCAGTGCTCGCAGATCCGCTTTACGCTCGAACGCACCTTCATGACGAATCCGTCCTTTTGAACCGTTCACGAGACAGCTGTTGAAGATAACCGCTGCCTGCCCGTGAATCAACGACCATTACTTGAACCGATACGTGATCCGCCCCTTCGTGAGATCATAGGGCGACATCTCCACCGTCACCTTGTCTCCAGGGAGGATCCGGATGTAGTTCATTCGGATCTTGCCCGAAACGTGGCACGTAATTTCGTGCTCGTTCTCGAGCCGCACCCGAAACATGGCGTTCGGCAGGGCTTCGATCACCTCGCCGGCCATCTGGATCGGTTCCTCTTTCGCCAAGCCAGTCCTCCTTCGCGCCTCAGTCTCCCGAGCGCCGGGTGAGGATCCGCGGACCCTCGCGCGTTACCGCCACCGTGTGCTCGAAATGTGCGGACAGACTGCCGTCGGCGGTCACGACCGTCCACCCGTCCGCCAGGGTCCGGATGTGGCGTCCTCCCACGTTCACCATCGGCTCGATCGCTATCACGAGGCCTTCCTCGAGCAACGCGCCCTGCCCGCGACGCCCGAAGTTCGGAACGTGCGGTTCCTCGTGGGGCGCGAAGCCGACCCCGTGACCGACCAGCTCCCGGATCACGCTGAACCCGGCGTCCTCCACCACCGACTGGATCGCGGCCCCAAGGTCACCCAGGGTCGACCCGAGCGACGCCTGCCGCACCCCCACGTCGAGGGCGGTCCGGGTCACCTCCAGCAATCGCAGCGCCTCCCCCGACGCCTCTCCCACCGCCACCGTCACCGCGGCGTCCGCGTACATCTCGTCGAGTACCACCCCGACGTCCACTCCCAGCAGGTCCCCGTCCACGAGCCGGCGCTCGGCCGACGGAATGCCGTGCACGACCTCGTCGTTGAGGCTGGTGCACAGCGTCGCCGGAAAGCCGTACAATCCCTTGAAGGCCGGCTCTGCCCCCTCGTGATCCCGGATGTACCGCTCGGCGACCGCGTCGAGATCTTCCGTGCTCACACCGGGGGCCGCCCGCTCCTCCATCAAGGCCAGCACGCCGGCGACGATCTCCCCGGCCCGGGCTATCGCTTCGATCTCGTCAGCCGACTTCAGGTGCATCACAGAGCGAGGCAACCCAGGATCTGCTGCTGGATCTCCTCTATGTCGCCGACTCCCTCGATCGCCAGGATCCGCACGCCCGCGTCGGCGTACCAGTCCAGCACCGGTTTCGTCTGCGCCCGGTAGACCTCCAGGCGTCGCCGGATCGTCTTCGCCAGGTCGTCCTTTCGGCCCCGGGTCGACAGGCGGTGCATGATCACATCGTCAGGCACCGTGAGGTTCACGACGGCGTCCAGCCCGAGACCCATCTCCTCGAGCGTTCGACGAAGTCCCTCCGCCTGGGCTACGGTCCGCGGAAAGCCATCCAGCAGGAAGCCGTTCGCCGACTCCTCGCTAGCCAGGACTTCTCCGATGATCCCCAGCATGACGTCATCCGGGACCAGCTCGCCGGCACGCATGAACCGCTTCGCCGCGAGGCCCATCGGGGTTCGCTCCCGAAGTGCCTGACGGAGGATGTCGCCCGTCGAGTAGCGGGGAATCCCCAGCCGTCTTGCTAGAAGCTCCCCCTGGGTGCCCTTCCCGGCTCCCGGGGGTCCCATGATGATGACCCTCACGTCCGGATCTCCTGGGTGCCGGTACGTCACATGTATTTCTGGCGGCCTCTGTACTTGACCCGCCCCTTCTTCATGAATCCCTCGTACTGCCGGAGCAGCAGGTGCTGCTGCATCTGCTGAACCGTGTCCAGCGCCACGCCCACGACGATCAGCAGCGACGTCCCGCCGAAGAAGAACGTCTGGATGTCGAACGCCGCGAAGATCCAGAACGGCAGGATCGCGATCAGGGCAAGGTAGATCGATCCCGGCAGGGTGACGAGCGTCAGCACGCGATCAATGTACTCTGCGGTCTGCGCGCCGGGCTTCACCCCCGGGATGAAACCGCCCTGCTTCTTCAGGTTCTCCGCCAGATCGACCGGGTTGAAGATGATCGCCGTGTAGACGTAGGTGAACACGATGATCAACGCGGCATAGGTCACGTAGTACCAGGTCGAGCCCGGCTGAAAGATCTGACTCAGATCGTACAGGAATCCGGACGCGCCCTGCCCTCCCGTGAACGAGTACAGCGTGCCGGGCACGATGATGATCGCTTGCGCGAAGATGATCGGCATCACGCCGGCGCTGTTGATCCGGATCGGGATGAAGGACTTCTGACCCTCACGGACGCGACCGCGGCCCACGACCTTGCGCGGGATCTGAACCGGTATCTTGCGCGCCGCCATGGTGAGCGCCACGACGGCCGCGGTGATCAGCACCAGGACGACGAGCAGCGCGATGAGCTTGAACAGGCTGATCCCGCCGGCCCTCAGGAGCTCGAACGTGTTGAACACGGCCGAGGGGAAGCGCTGGACGATCGAGAAGAAGATCAGCAGCGACATGCCGTTTCCGATCCCCCGCTCGGTGATCTGCTCCCCCAGCCACATTACGAACACGCCGCCCGCGGTCAGGAGCAGCACGGTCTCGATCCGGAAGCCCCAGCCCGGCGCGACCACGACGCCCGGCTGCGACTCCAGGAAGATCGAGTAGCCGTACGCCTGCATGATGCAGAGGAGGACGGTCGCGTAACGGGTCCACTGGGTCAGCTTCCGCCGGCCGTCCTCGCCCTCCTTCTGCAGCTTCTCGATCGTCGGGAAGGTCGAACCGAGCACCTGGAAGATGATGCTGGCCGAGATGTACGGCATGATCCCGAGCGCGAACACGGTCGCCCGCTGCAGTGCGCCGCCCGTGAACAGGTCGTAGATTCCGAACAGTGTTCCCTGGAACTGTCCCGCCAGCTGCTGGAGCGCCAGCAGATTGACGCCGGCCGTCGGAACGTGCGACCCGAGCCGATAGACGGCCAGGCAGAGGAGCGTGAAGAGGATCTTGCTCTTCAGCTCCGGGATCTTGAACAGGTTCTGGGCCGCCTCGAGCGCTTGCGTACGTTCGTTCGCCATGTCAGCTGATCAATTCCGCGGTGCCGCCATCTGCTTCGATCTTGTCCCGGGCCGCGGCGCTGAAAGCATGCGCGCGGACCGTCACCGCCCGGCCGGCCAACCCCACTCCGAGGATCTTCACGGGCTTGTTCACCGAAGAAATGAGCCCACATGCCTTCAGCTCCTCGGGCCCGAACTCCGTGCCCTCGAGCTCCGCGAACGCTCCCACGTTGACGACCTGGTACTCACGCCGGTTGATCGGCTTGAAGCCACGCTTCGGCACGCGCCGGTACAGCGGCATCTGGCCACCCTCGAACCACGCCGGAATCGAGGCTCCCGAACGGGACTTCTGTCCCTTGTGCCCCTTGCCCGACGTCTTGCCGTGACCCGAGCCGTGGCCGCGACCGATCCGCTTGCGATTGCCGCGCGATCCGGGGGTCGGGCTGAGGTTCTCCAGTCCGATTCGCTTGCTGTCTGCCATGGGTCTAGTCGACCTCCTCGACTTCCACCAGATGCGCCACCGCGCGGATCATCCCGCGAATGGCGGGATTGTCCTCCTTGACGACCTCCGCCTGATGGTGGCGGAGACCCAGCGCTTCGAGCGTCGCCTGCTGCCTGCGCATGGCGTTGCTGCCGCTGCGCACCTGCTTGATACGAATGTTCTTAGCCACGCATCGCCTCCCGGATCACCTCGACGCCCACGCCGCGCTCCCGTGCGACCGCCTCCGGAGTCATGAGACTCTGGAGCCCGTCCATCGTGGCTGCGACCACGTTGAGCGGGTTGTTCGACCCGAGGCTCTTGGTGAGGATGTCCTGCACCCCTGCGCAATCGAGAACGGCCCGGACAGGCCCTCCGGCGATGACCCCGGTACCCGGAGACGCCGGTTTCAGGAGCACGCGGCCCGCGCCGCTTCGTCCGATGAGCTCGTGCGGGATCGTGCCACCGACGATCGGGATCTCGACCATCGCCTTGCGCGCCTGCTCGAGCCCCTTGCGAATGGCCTCGGCCACTTCGTTGGCCTTTCCGAGCGCCGTGCCGACCTTGCCCTGGCCGTCGCCCACGGCCACGAGTGCGGTGAAGGAGAACCGGCGGCCGCCCTTGACGACCTTCGAGACCCGGTTGATGTGGATCACGTTCTCCTTGAGGTTGTCTCCCTCTTCCCGCCGATCCCGTCTGCGACCTTGCTTCTTCGCCATTCCCTCAGATTCTCCGAATCCTGCGGCCCCCCCCGCGTCTCTCGCGGACGGTGAGCCGTCGAGTGATTTCGCCTAGAACTTCAGGCCGCCGGCCCTCGCCCCATCGGCGAACGCCTTGACCCGTCCGTGATACCTGTAGCCGCCACGGTCGAACACGATGCTCTCGATTCCTGCGGCCTTCGCCTTCTCCGCCAGGGCCTTGCCGGCGGCGAAGCTGGCCGCCTGCTTCCCCGACAGGTCCTCCAGCTCGACCTCGCCTTCGACCGTCAGGGTGGACACGCCCACCAGGGTCGCTCCCCGGTCATCGTCGACGAGCTGACCCTCCATGTTCCTCAAGCTCCGGAAGACGACGAGGCGCGGTCGCTCCGCCGTCCCCCGCATCTTCTTCAGAACCCGCTTGTGTCGCGTCGCGCGACGCTCCCGCCGCTCCGCCGACTTGCTTTGTGCCATGTCCTGCTCCTCCGGCCGTCCGCCCGTTTCACCGGCTTCCGGCTTACTTGATCTCGTTGTCTATCAGGCGCCCACGGCCGTGGCCTTGCCCGCCTTGCGCCGCACGTGCTCGCCGCGATACCGGATGCCCTTGCCCTTGTAAGGCTCCGGCGGCCGGATCCGGCGGATCCGGGAGGCCACCTCCCCCACCACCTGCTTGTCGATCCCGCGAACGTGCACCAGCGTCGGCGTCTCCACGACCAGTGAGATGCCTTCCGGGGCCTCGAACAGGACGGGATTGCTGTATCCGACCGCGAGCTCGACCGCCGAGCCCTTCTGCTGGGCGCGGTATCCAACCCCGTGGATCTCGAGCGAGCGCTCGAACCCCTCGTGGACTCCGTGCACCATGTTGGCCAGGAGGCTGCGGGTCAGTCCGTGCAGCGCCCGGTGCCTGGGCTGATCCGTCGGACGGCTGACGTGGATCGCGCCGTCCTTCATCTCGAGCCCCATGTCCGCATCGAAGCGCCCGCTGAGCTCGCCTCTCGCGCCCTTGACGGTCACGCGCGAGCCCTCGATGGTCACGTTCACCCCGTCCGGGATGACGATCGGCTGTCTTCCGACTCTCGACATCTGTATCGCACTCTGTCTGGCGCCCCGCGGAGCGGAGCGACGTTCGTCGCGCCCGGACCTAGTAGACCGTGGCGAGCACTTCTCCGCCGACTCGCGCCTGCCTCGCCTGCCGGTCCGTCATCACGCCTTTCGACGTCGACAGGATCGCAATGCCCATTCCCGAGCGGACTCTCGGCATGCCCTCGGCGCCCACGTAACGGCGCAGACCGGGTCTCGAGATCCGGCGCAGCGAGTGGATGACGGGCTTCTCGTCCTCGGTGTACTTGAGATAGACTCTCAGCACTCCGTGCGCTCCGTCGTCCAGGACCTTGTAGCCGTGGACGAAGTGATTCTCGGTCAGGATGCGCGCGATCTCTACCTTGAGCTTCGCGACCGGCATGTCGACTCGACGGTGGCCCGCCTGGTTCGCGTTGCGAACTCGCGTCAGCATGTCGGCGATGGGATCGTTCATGCTCATGTTCTACCAACTCGCCTTTCGCACGCCGGGGATCTCTCCCCTGAGCGCCAACTGCCGGAAGCAGATCCTGCACAGGCCGAACTTCCGCATGTAGGCCCGCGACCGTCCACAGCGCTGACACCGTCGGATCGTCCGCGCGCTGTACTTCGGTTTGCGATTCGCCTTCGCTATCAGGGACTTCTTAGCCATTACCCTCTCCGACCTTCGTTGAATGCCGCCACCCTTCGGCGCGGCTCGACCTGCGGCTTCAGACCACCACGGGCGTCTCGCCGCGGAAGGGCATGCCCATCTCCCGCAGCAGCACCAGCGCCTCGTCGTCCCGATCCGTGGAGGTGACGAACGTAATGTCCATCCCGTGCACGCGGACGATCTCGTCGTAGTCCACTTCCGCAAACACCATCTGCTCCTTGATGCCGACAGTGTAGTTTCCCCGGCCGTCGAACGCGCGGCTGTTGAACCCGCGGAAGTCACGAATCCGTGGCACCGCCGTGCTGATGAACCGGTCCATGAACTCGTACATCCGCGCCGCCCTCAGCGTGACCTTGACGCCGACGGGCATCCCCTCCCGGAGGTTGAAGTTCGAGATCGACTTCCGGGCCCGCGTGACCACCGGCTGCTGGCCGCTGATCCGCGCGAGCTCCGCCACCACCGAGTCGAGAAGCTTCGCGTTGTCCTTCGCGTCTCCGAGACCACTGTTGATCACGATCTTCTCGACCCGAGGCACCTCCATCGGGTTGTCGAACCCGAAAGCCTCCTGGAGCTTCGAGATCACGTGCTTCTCGTAGTGCTGTCTCAGCCTGGGCTGCTGCTTCATGCCGCGTCACTCACATCCTGCGTCCCGGAGCCCGTCAGGGCCTCGGAATCGGGTTGCCGCTCTTGGTCGAGATCCGCTCCTTCGTCCCGTCAGCGTCGAGCCGGTTCCGATATCGGGTCGGCTCGTCGTTCGACGGATCGACGAGCATGACGTTGGAGACGTGAATCGGCGCCTCGAACGTGATGATCCCGCCTTCCGGATTCGCCTGCGTCGGTCCCTGGTGGCGCTTGCGCATGTTCACGCCCTCCACCACGACCTGGTGTTTCGAGGGGATCGCGCGCAGCACCTGGCCGCGGGCTCCCTTGTAGTTGCCCGCGATCACCTGGACCTGGTCGCCACGGCGCACGTGCAGCTTGTTCCTGTTGCTCATGTCGGGCTCCTCAGATCACTTCGGGGGCGAGCGAGACGATCTTCATGAACTGCTTCTCGCGCAGCTCCCTGGCCACCGGACCGAAGATCCGGGTGGCCCGCGGTTCGCCGGCATCGTTGATGATCACCGCCGCATTCTCATCGAAACGGATGTACGAACCGTCCTTGCGCCGGCTTTCCTTCGCCACGCGGACCACCACCGCCTTGGCCACTTCGCCCTTCTTCACGGTTCCGCCGGGAATCGCGTCCTTCACCGCGACCACCACGATGTCCCCGAGACCCGCATACCTCCGCGAGGAACCGCCGAGGACGCGGATGCAACGGGCGCGGCGCGCCCCGGAGTTGTCCGCGATCCGGAGATCTGTCTCCTGCTGGATCATCTCCTCAGCCCTCCTGCTCCGGGCGCTCGACGAGCTTCACGACGCGCCACCGCTTTCGTTTCGACAGGGGGCGTGTCTCCTCGATGACCACCAGGTCACCCAGGCGGAACTCGTTTCTTTCGTCGTGCGCGTGGTACTTCTTCCGCCTGGTCACCCGCTTCCCGTACAGCGGGTGGGCGAACTGCCTCTCCACGGAGACCACGACGGTCTTGTCCATGGCATCGCCCACCACCCTGCCCTGCCGGGTCTTGCGGCTGCCTGCGACCCGCGTCGAATCCTCAAGCATCGCTGTCTCCCGCGGCCCGCAGCTCTCGCTCGTGCCGGATCGTCTTAAGTCTCGCGACATCCCGACGGAGCTCCTTCAGGAGCGCCGAGTTCTCGAGCTCTTCGTAGGCGGCGCGAAAGCGGAGCTTGAACAGCTCGTCGCGCGCCCGCTCGATCTCGATGTCGATTTCGTCCTGGCTGAGCTCCCGGATCTCTCTCGCATCCATCTCTCTACTCCTCCCGGACCAGGAACCTGGTCTTGACCGGGAGCTTGGCGGCGGCCAGGTCCATGGCCCGACGGGCGATGGACTCCTCCACACCCTCCAGCTCGAACATCACTCGTCCGGGCTTGACGGGCGCCACCCAGCCTTCCGGATTGCCCTTACCCTTGCCCATCCGGGTCTCCGCCGGCTTGGACGTGATCGGCTTGTCGGGAAAGATCCGGATCCAGACCTTTCCGCCACGCTTGATGTGCCGGGTCATGGCCACACGAGCCGCCTCGATCTGGCGGTTCGTGATCCACCCGGCATCCAGCGTCTGCAGGCCGTAGTCCCCGAACGCCACCGTGTTTCCCCGCGTGGCGTTGCCGCGGATCTTGCCCTTCTGCTGCTTGCGGTACTTCACGCGCTTTGGTTGAAGCATCGTCCCGTATCTCCAGCCGCCTCGATCGTTGCCGCAGCGCTACTTGGCGCCGCCGGCCGTGTACGTCTGGCCGCGACGGTCGTCCTTGACCTCCCCGCGGTAGATCCAGACCTTCACGCCGATCGCGCCGTACGTGGTCTTGGCCATGCACTCGGCGTAGTCAATGTCCGCGCGCATCGTGTGCAACGGCACGCGGCCTTCGTGATAACCTTCCGTGCGCGCGATCTCGGCTCCGCCGAGCCGGCCCGCGCACTGCACCTTCACCCCCTCGGCTCCCGCCCGCGTCGCCGACTGCATGGCGCGCTTCATGGCCCGCCGGAAGCCGATCCGCTGCTTGAGCTGATGCGCGATGCTGTTCGCCACCAGCTGCGCGTCGACTTCGGGTCGCTTGATCTCCTCGACGTTGATCGAGACCTCGGAGTCCGTGAGCAAGGCGAGCTCGTCCCGGAGCTTGTCCACCTCCGCGCCCCGTTTGCCGATCACGACGCCCGGGCGGCCCGTGTGGACCGTCACGACGATCTTGGTCGGCTTGCGCTCGATCTCGATCTCCGCCACCGCGGCGTGATCGAGCCTGGCGTGCAGGTACTTGCGCAGCTTCTCATCTTCGGCGAGAAGGGCCGGGAAATCCCGCCCGTTCGCATACCACCGCGACTTCCAGGGCTTCACGAGCCCCAGCCTGAAGCCGTAAGGGTGTGTCTTCTGACCCACAGTTACTCCTTTGTGTCCACGACGACGGTGACGTGGCTCATGCGCTTGCGCCGCGGCGCGGCGCGGCCCATGCCGGCCGCCCTATAGCGGCGGAGCGTCGGCCCCTCGTTGACGTAGGCTTCCTTGACGTAGAGATCGTCCACGTCCAGCACCTCGCCCTGCTGATCGGCCTTGTGCACAGCGTTCGCGACGGCAGACCGCAGCGCCTTGTCGATCGGCTCGGCGGCCGCCTTCGTCGAGAACTGGAGAATCGAATAGGCGTCGTTCACGTCGGCGTTCCGGATCTGGTCGATGACCAGCCGCATCTTCCGCGCCGACATTCTGATTCGCTTCGAGACTGCTCGCGCTTCCATCTCGCTATCCCCTGGCTTCCGTTCCCCGGCCCTACAGACGGGCCCGCTTGTCAGCGAGCTTGCCGCTGTGGCCCCGGAACAGGCGGGTGGGGGCAAACTCGCCCAGCTTGTGGCCCACCATGTTCTCCGTGATGTAGACCGGGATGAACTTGTTACCGTTGTGAACGGCGACCGTGTGGCCGACGAACTCCGGACTGATCGTGGAGGCCCGCGCCCACGTCTTCGTGACGCGCTTGTCTCCCGACCTGTTCATCGCCTCGACCCGTGCGAGCAGGCGCTCGTCGATGTACGGTCCCTTCTTGACGCTTCGAGCCATTCTCTTCTCCCCGGGTCCCGCTACTTCGTGGCTTTGCCGCGCTTACGACCGCGGACGATGTACTGGTTGCTAGCCTTCTTGCGCTTCCTGGTCTTGCGACCCTCGGCCTTGCCCCACGGCGACACCGGAGGCCGTCCTCCCGAGGCCCGACCCTCTCCTCCCCCGAGCGGGTGGTCGATCGGGTTCATCGCTACGCCGCGCACCTTCGGCCGCTTGCCGAGCCACCGGGAGCGGCCCGCCTTGCCCGAGCGAATCAGCTCGTGATCCTCGTTCCCGACCTGTCCGATCGTGGCGTAGCATTCGCCACGGACCATGCGAACTTCCGTGCTCGGGAGCCGCAGCGTGACTTTGTCACCGTCTCGCGCGATCAGCTGCACGGAGGCACCCGCCGAACGTGCCAGCTGCGCGCCCTTTCCCGGCGTCAGCTCGATCGCGTGGATCATCGTGCCAAGCGGGATCTCACGGAGCGGCAGGCAGTTCCCCAGTCTCGGCTCCGAGCCGGAACCTGAAACGACCGTGTCGCCCTGCTGCAGTCCTCGCGGATGGAGGATGTAGCGCTTCTCGCCGTCCGCGTAGTGGACGAGCGCGATGCGGGCCGAGCGGTTCGGATCGTACTCGATCTCCGCTATTCGACCTGGAATCCCGTGCTTGTCACGCCGGAAGTCGATGCGGCGATAACGGCGCTTGTGGCCCCCGCCCCGCCGACGGCTCGTGATGCGGCCGTGGTGATTGCGTCCCGACTTCTTCGTCAGCCCCTCGGTCAGCGACTTCTCGGGCTCCGTTCGCGTCACGTCGTCGAACGCGGAGACGGATCGGAACCGCGAGCTGGCGGTGACGGGGCGGAACTTCTTGAGCGCCATGTCAGACTCCCTCGAACACGTCGATCATCTCGCCCTCGGCGAGCGTCACGATGGCTTTCTTCCAGTCGGAGCGCTTCCCGACCGACCGACCTACGCGACGGTCCTTGCCGAGGATGTTCATCGTGTTCACGGAACTCACGTGAACCTCGAACATCCGCTCGACGGCCTGTTTGATCTCGACCTTCGTCGCATCGCGCGACACCTGGAACACGAACTGGGGCTGTACATCGCCGCCCTTGTCCTGATGCCGCTTGCGGATGCGCCCCGGATTGAACTGAAGCCGGGACGACTCCTCCGTGATGACCGGACGGATCAGGATCTCGCGTGGCGCCCGGCTCATGACTCCTCCTCGTCTTCCGACCCGTCGGCCCCGGCGCCGCCGAAGGCCGACTCCTCCACGATCACGACGTCCGACCAGAGAACGTCGTAGGCCGATGCATCGACCCACGGCCTGACCTCCACACCGGGGAGGTTCCGGGCCGACAGGTAGACATCGTTCTTCGGTCCGTCCGTCAGGATGAGCACGTTCCCCACCCCGAGCTCGAGAGCTTCGAACAGGGCGACGAGATTCCTGGTGCTCGGGGCCTCGAGGGCGAACGGCTCCACGACGATCAGGGCGCCTTCGCCCGCCCGCGCGTTCAGGGCGGAGCGAATCGCCAGCCGCCGGACCTGCTTCGGCACACGCACCCGATAGCTCCTGGGCTGCGGCCCGAAGACGATCGAGCCCCCACGCCACTGGGCCGCCCGTATGGATCCCTGCCGGGCCCGCCCCGTGCCCTTCTGGCGCCACGGCTTCCGGCCGCCTCCGCGCACCGTGTGGCGCGTCTTCGTCGAATGCGTCCCCTGGCGCTGATTCGCCTGGTATGCCTTGATGACCTGGTGCAGGACGCCTTCGTTCACCGTGCCGTCGAACACGGCCTCCGGCAGCTCGAAATCGGCTGCCCGCGCCTTACCCGTAGTCGAATATGCTTTCGCCTTCATGCTCTCTCTCTTCCGACTCCCCAGCGGTGATCCGTCGCTCAGGTGGAGCGAATGAGAACCACGTTGTTGCGCGATCCCGGGACCGAGCCGCGGACCAGCATCAGGTTCCTCTCCAGGTCGATCATCTCGATGCGCCTGTTCATCGCCGTACGCTGCGTCCCGCCCATCTGACCGGACATCTTTCGTCCCTTGATGACGCGGGACGGGTCCGTTCCCGGACCGATCGAGCCCGGCTTTCGCAGGATGGCGCTTCCACCGTGCGAGGCGCGGGAACCGCCGAAGTTGTGTCGCTTCACGGTGCCCTGGAAGCCGCGGCCCTTGGTGGCTCCGGTGATCTTCACTCGCTGCCCGACTTCGAACAGGTCCACCGTGAGGCTCTGGCCCGCTTCGTATTCCTGGCCCTCGTCGGGCTCGAACTCGGCCAGCACGCGCGGAGCGTGGTCGAGCCCGCCTCGCGCGGCGTGCCCCGCCTCGGGTCTCGTGACGCTCTGCTCGCGGTGCGCGCCGAACCCGAGCTGGATCGCCTCGTAGCCGTCCGTCCGGGCCGTCTTGACCTGGACGACGGGGCAGGGCCCGACTTCGAGCACCGTGCAACCGACGGCCTTGCCGTCTTCCGTGAAGATCTGGGTCATCCCCAGCTTCTTTCCAATCAATCCAGGCATCTCTCGCGTCCTTACTGGACTTTGATCTCTACGTCGACCCCGGCCGCCAGGTCGAGCTTCGTCAGCGCGTCCACCGTCTGCGGGCGGGTGTCGTAGATGTCGATCAGCCGCTTGTGCGTCTTCAGCTCGAACTGCTCGCGAGACTTCTTGTCCTTGTGCGGACTCCGGAGCACGGTGTACAGCTGCCGACGCGTCGGAAGCGGGATAGGTCCCCTCACCGAGGCGCCCGTCTTCTGCGCCGTCCGCACGATGTCGGCGGCCGTCTGGTCGATCACCGCCGGATCGAACGAGCGCAGCCGAATCCGAATCTTCTCCGCCATGGTCTTCTCGTCTCTTCGTGTCAGTTGCGCGCGCCCGGAGGCGCGCGGTCGGATCCGGCCCGCTACTCGATGATGTCGGTGACGACGCCGGCGCCGACGGTGCGGCCGCCTTCACGGATCGCGAATCGGAGCTCCTTGTCCATCGCGATCGGCGCGATCAGCTCCACGTCCATGTTCACGTTGTCTCCCGGCATCACCATCTCCACCCCCTCCGGCAGGTGCGCCGTGCCCGTCACGTCCGTCGTCCGGAAGTAGAACTGCGGCCGGTATCCGTCGAAGAACGGCGTGTGCCTGCCACCCTCGTCCTTCGTCAGCACGTACACCTCCGCCTTGAACTTCGTGTGCGGCGTGATCGCGCCCGGCTTCGACACCACCATCCCTCGCTCCACCTCTTCCTTCCCCACTCCCCGCAGCAACAGACCCACGTTGTCTCCCGCCTGCCCCTCGTCCAGGATCTTCCGGAACATCTCCACTCCCGTCACCACCGTCTTCTTCTCCGACCCCAGACCCACGATCTGCACTTCCTCCCCCGTCTTCACCACGCCCCGCTCCACTCGCCCCGTCACCACCGTCCCCCGACCCGTGATCGTGAACACGTCCTCCACCGGCATCAGGAACGGCTTGTCCACCTCCCGCTCCGGCACCGGGATGTAGCTGTCCAGCGCCGCCAGCAACTCGTCAATCGACTTCGTCGCCTCCGACCCCGGCTTCCCGTCCTCCAACGCCTTCAACGCCGACCCCCGGATCACCGGAATGTCGTCCCCCGGAAAATCGTACTCCGACAGCAGCTCCCGTACCTCCAGCTCCACCAGGTCCAACAGCTCCTCGTCGTCCACCATGTCCACCTTGTTCAGGTAGACCACGATGTACGGCACGTTCACCTGACGCGCCAAAAGAATGTGCTCCCGCGTCTGCGGCATCGGCCCGTCCGCCGCACTCACCACCACGATCGCTCCGTCCATCTGCGCCGCACCCGTGATCATGTTCTTCACGTAGTCCGCGTGCCCCGGACAGTCCACGTGCGCGTAGTGCCGCGTATCCGTCTGGTATTCCACGTGCGCCGTCGCAATCGTGATCCCCCGCTCCCGCTCCTCCGGCGCCTTGTCGATCGCGTCAAACGGCACATAGTCCGCCAGACCCTTCGCCGCCTGTACCTCCGTGATCGCCGCCGTCAGCGTCGTCTTCCCGTGGTCCACGTGCCCGATCGTTCCCACGTTCACGTGCGGCTTCGTCCGCTCGAACTTCTGCTTCGCCATCCTGTCCGATCTCCT
>CANPVW010000197.1 GCA_947581745.1 Candidatus Benthicola azotiphorus | reverse complement strand
AGCTTCGTGTCGGCCGGAAGCTCCATCCGCTCAAGCACCGCCTCGATGAACGACGGGTCCGCGAGGTTCACGGTGGGTGATTGAGAGAGGTCGACGCGGAACGCCATCGTGACGACCGGCGCCATAGCATCGTCCCCCGAGAAGTTGGCGAGGAGGACCCGCTCGCCGTTCTCGATCAGGCCCTTCGCGACCAGCGTCCCGGCGCTTCCCAACCCCGCGCGCCGGGCGAAGGCGTAGCCGCCCATCACGAGCACGAAGAGCATCGCGGCCGCCGCGCCGCCGAGGATCGAGTTCTTCCACGTGAACAGGCGACGACGGTCGAGGGCCGCGTCCGGCTCGCGGACGACGCTCTCGACCCTGGCCTCCCGGGCCGCGGGTCGATCGGCCACGGTTCGTTCGGACTCGCCTGCCGCCACTCCCTTTCCCTGGATGATCGCCGTGGCGAGCATCACGGGAAGCCCGAGAAGCAGGAGCACAAGGGCGAACGGGAATACCCAGGGGGGCAGGCCCATGTTCTGGGTGAGGACATCCACGACCTGGAGGACGGCCCACGACACGCCGACGTACACCGCGAGGACCTGCCAGACGGCCCGCCGGTGGGTCTCGCGAAGGAAGTTCTTCATCCGCGCTCTCTCACGATCTCCTCGAGGCGTGTGCGGGCGGCCTCGACACGCGGCTGGAGCTCGGGATCGGCATCGGCCCACAGGTCGACGAAACGGCCGTAGTAGCCGGCGGTCCGCTCCAGGTCCCCCTTCGCGTCGTACAGCTGTCCCAGTCGCTCGTACGCGTGCGCCAGCTGGGTGGCGTCCGCGCCGGCTCTGCCGTCCAGCTGCCGGCGACCGAGCCATGCCTCGTATCGGGCGATCACCGTGTCGGCCATGCCGGCGGCCTCGTAGGCCTCGATCGCCCCGATCGCCCACGTGGCCGGGTCCTGCCCCGAACTGATCCTCAGCCAGGCGGCTTCGGTGTCCCTGAATCGGTCGATCGCCGCGTCGTAGTCCCGCAGAGCCATGCTCCTGCCGACCTCGTGGATCCCCTGCTGGAGCGCCCTGAACCGTTCGGGGGTGTTGGCGATCTGCAGGGAGTCGACGACCTGCTGCCGCTCGTAGTACGCGTCCCCCCGCTCCACGGATCCGACTGCGTAGAAGAAGTTAGCCAGGTCGCCCACGAAGTCATCGACGAGCGAGTCCGGCGCCTCTTCCACCGCTCGTTCCACACGCTCTACGGCTCCCGCGGTGTCGCGGCGCACCTCGAGGTCAAGCCAGCTTCGCCACATGGCCTCGCGCAGGGGCGTGAGGTCCTCGACCGACTGACGCCAGATCTGCTCCCCTTCCCGGAGCTTTCCTTCGCGAACCCGCAGGTCGGACACTTCTCCGTTCGCGGCGCGCCTGATGCTCAGGACCTCGCTCCCGAGAAGGGGAACGAGGTCGGCCTCCGCCGTCTCGACATCGCCGTCCGCGTACGCGAAGTACGAGCGGTTCCAAGCGACGTTGGGATGATCCGGGAAGTTCTCCGCAAAGCGATCCAGCACGTTGCGCGCCGAGTCCGCTTGACCGATCCGGTACAGGGTGGAGATCAAATTATTGTAGTAATGGGCCGAGTAAGGATCCACGTCCAGGGCCCGCTCGTACATCTCGGCCGCGAGCTCCAGCTGCCCCTGATTCGCGTAGTTCACACCCAGGTTGTTGAGCGCCGTCGCGTCATCCGGATACTCGTCGAGCAGAGCGCGAAACGTGTTGATGGCCTGGTCGAGATCCTCTGTGACATACGTGTGGTAGATACCGACCGTGTGATACCGCTCGCGCTCCGTGAGCCGGTCTCGCAGCTCGTACGCCCGGGTCGCCGCCTCCTCGCGACGATCCGGGTCCGCGACCGCCAGCTTCCGCCACGCCATCGCAAAGGAGGAATCCAGCGCGATGGCCTCGTCGAGCAGCGTGATGGTCTGGTCGAGGTCACGGGCGTCGAAGGCGGTTTCGGCGCGCGAGTATTTCCTCAGGGCCTCCGTGGAAGAAGTGGTGGCCCGCGCCAGCGGCGCCGCGGCCCGGATGGAGCCGAGTGACTCTCCGAGCCGCTCGCGAAGCTTGCGTCCCAGCCGATCCATAGCATCCAGGAACTCGGCAGTGCTCTTCGCCGTCTCTCCGACGGTGACGAGCTCGTCGCCAGAGGCAGTTTCCATCACGCGCGCCGTGATGATGTAGCTGTCTCCCGCTCCGGATACATCACCTCCGACGATCGCCTTCAGTCCCTCCCGCTCCGCGACTTCCCGCGCCCGCCGCAGGTCGAGCGGCTCACTCGCCGCCCCCATGCGCTCGAGAGCGTTCGAGACCACCGACGGCTCCGCCACCGACACGACCCCGGATTCGGCGAGCTGCACGCGCAGCGCGGCCGTAGCGGCGACTGCGAGCGCCGAGTCGCCCGAGAAGTCCGCGAGCACGACGCGCTCACCGTCATCGATGAGACCCCGGGCGACCAGCGTCCCCGCGGTTCCCACGCCGGCGCCCCGCAGCACCATCCACACGGCCGTCGCCGCCCCGAACAGCGCCAGCGCCGCGATCCCGCCGGCGATCGCGTTCCGCCACGTGAACACCTTCGACCTGAACCAGCTCGAGGCTTCGGCCCGGGTGGGCGCCGAGGACGAAGGTCGCGTAGCTCCCGCGCTCGACGGCTCGACCCGAGCCCCCGCCACGACCGGATCCGCTGCTTTCGACTCCGCTGCCCGATTCGCTCCCGAAATCCCGCGCTGCGCGATCGCCGTCGCCAGCACCATCGGGAGTCCTATGAGAAGCAGCACGAGCGCCAGCGACGGCACCCAGTCGGGCAGGCCCGCGCTCTGCACGAGCTGGTCCACCACCTGGAGCACGACCCACGAGCCGGCCAGGTAGATCCCCAGGACCTGCCACAGGGACCGATCGTGGATCTCTTGCAGCAGCTTCTTCATCCAGTGACTCCGTCGCTTGTGCTTGTGTAACCGACTCTCATCCGCGTTCGCTCACGATCTCCTGGAGTCGGGCCCGGGCCACCTCCACCCGGGGCTGCAGCTCGGGATCCGCATCGGCCCACAGCTCCACGAAGCGGGCATAGTACACGGCCGCGTTCTCCGGGTCACCGGCCTCATCGTACATCCTCGCCACGGTCTCGAGCGCCGGTCCGAGCCGCGGACCCTGCTGATACTGGTTCCCGAACATGCGCCAGAACCAGGGAGTGTCCACGTACTTCCGCCAGGCAACGATCGCCGCCGCGCGATCGCCCGTGGCCTCCAGGGCCCGGGCGAGCCCCGGCAGCGCGCACAGAACGCAGTAGCCGATATCGGACTCCCGGTACAGGCGCTCGGCGTCTTCCGGCTTGCCCTCGGCGAGGGCGATCGCAGCGTCCGCCCGCAGCATCTCGGAACGGCGACCCGGCTGAAGCTCGGCCGGCACGTTCCGCTCGAAGCCTTCCCTCATCGATCGCGCGGACGTCGGGTCGCCGGCGGAGGCGTAGAGCTCTGCGAGCGACAGGTACGGCCGGTCCAGCGGCGCGATCGAGTCGAGCGGGAACCGCTCGAGCGCCGCGCCGACGATCTCGATCCCGCCGGCCGGGTCGTCCTCGACGACCACCTTCACCCAGGCGGCCTGGATGGAATTCGCGAGGTAGTTGAAGGCCGCGCCCCTCTGCGCGTTCAGCTCGCGAGCCGCCTCGATGTAGTTGGACGCCGCTTCCAGCTCTCCCTCCGTCGCTGCCAGCGCCGCGAGGTCCGCGTTCGCGAGCGACAGGAGCGACGAGCCACCCATTCCCCCGCCAAGAGCGTTCTGCAGATAGCCCCTGGCATCCTCGAAGCGCCCTTCCACCGCCGCCAGGTGAGCTGAATACCAGTCCTCCGATGGCCCGCCACCGTACCGCTTCCGCATCTGATCGAGCACTTCCTGCGCACCCTCGAATCGGCCGAGGTTGGCCCGGATCTCCACCAGGTTGCCGAAGCTCACCACGCCGCTGTCCGCAGCCAGCGACTGCACGAACAGGTCCTCGGCGCGCTCGAATTCCCGCAGCTCCGTGTAGTCCACCGCCAGGTTGTTGAGGGCCACGTAGTCCCGCGGGTCCATGTCGAGAAGGGCCTGGTATTCGACTGCGGACCTGTCGAACTGGTACGTGACGTGGCTGAAGTAGGTGGCCCGGGCCAGATGTCGCTCCCTGCGGGTGAGCCGCTCCTGGTGGTCGAGCGCCCTTCGTATCGCCGCGGCC
>CANPVW010000196.1 GCA_947581745.1 Candidatus Benthicola azotiphorus | reverse complement strand
CTCGACGCGCCCCGGATCGATGTTGAAGGAGTCCGGGTCGACGTCCGCGAACACCTCCGTGGCGCCGATCATCCCGATCGACTCGGGCGAGGCGAAGAAGGTGAAGGGCGACGTGATGACCTCGTCTCCCGGCTGGATCCCGAGCGCCCGGAGCCCGATGACCAGGGCGTCCGTACCCGAGTTCAGCGCCACGGTGTGGCCTGCGCCGAGATAGGCGGCCGCCTCTTCCTCGAAGCCGGCGACTTCCGGTCCGCCGACGAAGTGACCTGAGCGCAGCACGCGCATGGCGACGGACGACACCTCGTCCCAGATCGCGTCGATTTCGGGCCCGAGGTCGAGGACCGGGATCGGCTGCAGGTCGCCCGGCCGCGCGTCAGACTCCATGGTACTCCCGGTACCACTCCACGAAGCGGGCGAGACCCTCTTCGATCGGCGTGTGAGGGCGAAAGCCCGTGTCGCGCGCCAGCGACTCTATGTCAGCGGCCGTCGCGGGCACGTCCCCCGCCTGCATCGGCATCATGTTGAGCTCGGCCTTCTTCCCGAGGACCGATTCCAGGACCTCGATGAACCGCAGAAGCTCCACCGATTCGTTGTTGCCTATGTTGTAGACGCGGAACCTGGCGTAGCTGGTCGCCGGATCGGGCGCCTTGCCCGTCCATTCCGGATCCGCCTCGGCCGGTCGGTCGGACACGCGGACCACCCCGGTGACGATGTCGTCGATGTACGTGAAGTCCCGCCGCATCCGGCCGTGGTTGTAGACGTCGATCGGACGGCCGGCGAGGATCGCATCGGTGAACTTGTAGTACGCCATGTCCGGCCTGCCCCACGGACCGTACACCGTGAAGAAGCGCAGGCCCGTGGTCGGAAGGCCGTACAGGTGACTGTACGAATGCGCCATCAGCTCGTTCGCCTTCTTCGTCGCGGCGTACAGACTCACCGGGTGGTCGATGTTGTGGCGCACCGAGTAAGGGAGCACCTCGTTCGCCCCGTAGACGGAGCTGGTGGAGGCGTACGTCAGGTGCTCGACTTCCCGCCGACGGCACCCCTCCAGGATGTTCAGGAACCCGATGAGGTTGCTCTGGCCGTAGGCGTGCGGGTTCTCGATCGAGTAGCGCACGCCGGCCTGGGCCGCCAGGTGAATCACGCGGTCGAACGAATAGCGCCGGAACAGCTGCTCCATCTCCTCGCGGTCCGCGAGGTCCAGGCGCTCGAACGTCCAGCCGTCCAGTCGCTCCAGTTGCGCCAGGCGGGCTTCCTTGAGAGCCGGGTCGTAGTAGTCGTTCACGTTGTCCAGACCGACGACCGAATCCCCCCGCTCCAGCAGCCGTCGCGCCACGTGGTAGCCGATGAAGCCGGCGGCTCCGGTGACCAGCGTATGACTCACGTTGCCGTCCCTTTCGATGTCCGTTTGCGTGTCGCGCTGGCCCTCCCGGCGCGATCGGAAGCTGTCGACCTCATGTCGAAAGCCGCAAGGCGTTCCATGCAGGAAGCGGGCCGTGGATGCAGGGTATGCAACCGGCAGGCAATTGACTATTCTGGGTCACTCGCAGAGGCTCCCGGGATTCGGTTGGGGGGAAGGACGTCTATGAGTCTCATGGTGCTCGTGCTGCTCGCCGGCGGCTTCGTGGGAGCCGCGGTCGCGTACCTCCAGCATTACTTCGAACGGCACGACCCGGCGGCGGGCGGCGCCCTCTCCGTCGGCGCGTGGTTCGTCGGCAGCGGGGTGCTGATCGCGTGGCTCCTGCTCGAGCCCTCCAGCGTGTACGCCCCGAGCCTCGCCATGTCCGCGGCCTTCACGTACCTCGTGACGCACGGGTGGTGCGCCAGGAAGGAGCGGGCAGCGGAAGTGGTCAGCTCGAGATCAGCTTCGAGCGACGGAACCGCCTGACACCGAGGCGCAGCAGAAACAGGTCCACCAGCAGCAGCAGCGACACCACCCCCACGATCGCCTCCAGCGCGCTGACCCCCGAGGCCCACAGCACGAGCGAGGCCTGCGTCTGAGACGGAAGCGCCCTCCACAGGGCGCCCAGGCCGAATGACCCACCGAAGATGAGGACGAACAACGGCAGCATCATCGCCTGGTGGGCCGCCCGCACCGTCTCCGAGCGCAGCGAGATGAACGTCCCGACGCCGGAGATCAGGAGCGCCGAGGCGTAGGATCCCGCCAGCGCGGCCACCCACACCGAAGACGGGTAGACGAACCACCGACCTGTGCTCCCCCCTGCCGCACCGCCGGAGGCGCCGGCCCCCGTGAGGTTGAGGGCGATGAGCGACGCCAGCAGGATGATCTGCGTGACCGCCCAGGCATACGTGCACACCGCCAGGATCTTGCCCAGGTAAATCGAAGAGTCAGGCAGCCGGGTAGCCAGAAGCGTCTCCAGCGTCTTGCGCTCCCGCTCGCCCGCGAACGTGTCCGCGATGTACGGTCCGGCCAGGAACAGCGGAATCATGAACACGAACACGGTGGGCACCGCGCCGCTTCGCCACGCTTCGGACTGCGACAGCGGGAAGAACACGCCGAACAGGA
Source organism: Candidatus Benthicola azotiphorus (assembly GCA_947581745.1). Taxonomy (GTDB): domain Bacteria; phylum Gemmatimonadota; class Gemmatimonadetes; order Palauibacterales; family Palauibacteraceae; genus Benthicola; species Benthicola azotiphorus. The sequence goes on along the minus strand of CANPVW010000196.1, from coordinate 4,500 downwards.
ACACGAAGAAGAGCTCCCGGATCAGGCTCTTCCGGCCCGAGCCTCCTCCGACGATCTCGCGCAGCTCCTTGCGGGCGACCGTGATGATGTCCGTCATGGCGACTCCTCCCCCGTATCCGCCTCTTCCTCCTCCACCAGCTTGAGAAAGATGTCCTCCAGACTCTCGCGGGCCGTCTCCACCGACGCGACCTCCGCGCCGGACTCGACCAGCAGCCGGACGACGGCCCTCGCGTCCGTGCCCGGCTTGAGATCTACCAGGATCCGCGGGCTCCCGTCGGTCGCCGGCTCGACTACGGCGGACTCCACCATCGGGAGCCTTTCGACGCGCCCGACCAGCTCCGCCGAAAACCGCTCTCCGTCGATCGCCACCCGGCTCGATCGGCCGCCGTGGATCTCCTGCGGACTGCCTTCCGCGAGCAACGCGCCCTTTCGGATCACCGCGACCCGGTCGCACACCTTCTCGGCCTCCAGCAGGTTGTGCGTCGTGAGGAACACCGTGACCCCCTCGTCCCTCGCCAGGGCGACGAGCTGCCGCCGGAGCGCCACGGCACTCGGAGTGTCGAGACCGGAGGTCGGCTCGTCCAGGAAGAGGAGCTTGGGCCGGCTGAGGAACGCCCGGACGAGGGCCAGTTTCTGCCTCATCCCCTTGGAGAAGTCCGACACTCGCCCTTCCCGACGGTCCCACAGGTCCATCGCCGTGAGCAGGTCCTGGATCCGGCGAGACCGATCCGGCTCCGAGAGGCGCGCGATCCTCCCGAAGTAGTCGAGGTTCTGGAGGGCCGTGAGGCGCGTGTACAGCCCGTCCGACTCGAGCAGCACCCCCGCCTGCTCCCGGATCTCCTGCGACCCGGTCCGGACCTCGTGGCCCAGCACCCATGCCTCACCGCCGGACGGCTCCAGGAGTCCGAGGAGGAGCCGGATCGTCGTGGTCTTCCCCGCCCCGTTGGGGCCGAGGAAGCCGTAGATCGTGCCGGCCGGAACGTCGAGCGTAAGGTCCTGCACCGCCCGCACCGAGCCGAAGTCGCGCGACAGATCGCGCGTCTGAATCGCGAATCCATTACCACCCGAGGTTACCGGCATCCGATCACCCTCCCACCGGCTCGGCGGACCGGGCGACCTGTCGCGCCCGAGCGGACACACCTGCGATCGTACCGACGACGGCCGCCCCGGCCAGGCCGAGGACGATCGGCGGCTCGAACGGAGCCCCGCCGGCCACGAGCACGAACAGCCACGTGCCGACGTGCGCCGCCGACAGCAGGCTCGTCAACCGTCTCCGCCTCTCGATCGTGATCCACGCGGCGGCCCAGCCCCCGATCGCCGCCGCGACCCCGTAGCCCGCCAGCAGAGCGACGACCACCGCCGGCTGCGCCAGCAGCTCCGGGCCCAGCTCGCCGCCGTTGGCCGCGCGCAGCAACCGGAGGGACACGTACCCGATCGGGATGGCCGCCCCGATCGTCACCCACAGGCCGGTCAGCAATCCGAGCGCGAGCCGGGCAGTCGTCCGGACGCTCACCGACCTCACTCCTTGCCGCCGAGCAGGGCGAGATCCGAATCGACCATCATCTTCACCAGCTCCTCGAAATCGACCACCGGATCCCAGCCCAGCACCTCCCTCGCCTTCGAGGCGTCCGCACACAGGTGCTCCACCTCCGCCGGCCGAAACAGCGTCGGGTCCTCGAAGACGAACTCTTCCCACACGAGGCCGACGTGCGTGAACGCCAGCCTCACCAGATCCCGCACCGAGTGCATGATCCCCGTGCCGATCACGAAGTCCTCCGGCTCGTCCTGCTGGAGCATGCGCCACATCGCGTCCACGTAGTCGCCCGCGTAGCCCCAGTCCCGCTGCGCATCGAGGTTGCCGAGGTGGAGGATCTTCTGCCGGCCCAGCTTGATCCTCGCCACCGCGTCGGTGACCTTTCGGGACACGAACTCGAGGCCCCGCCGCGGGCTCTCGTGATTGAACAGTATGCCGCTTACCGCGAACAGGTCGTAGCTCTCCCGGTAATTCACGGTGATGAAGTGTCCGTACACCTTCGCGACCCCGTACGGACTGCGCGGGTAGAACGGCGTTTCCTCGTTCTGCGGGCTGTGCCTCACCATGCCGAACATCTCCGACGAGGACGCCTGGTAGAACCTGATGTCGGGATTGACCGTGCGGATCCCCTCGAGCATGCGCGTGACGCCGAGCGCCGTGAACTCGCCCGTGAGCAGCGGCTGGTTCCACGAGGTCGGAACGAACGACTGGGCGGCCAGGTTGTACACCTCGCGCGGCGCGACGTCCTCCAGCACCGTGATGATCGACAGCTGGTCCAGGAGGTCCATCTGGTGCAGCGTGACCCGGTCCCGGATGTGGGCGATGCGCTCGAACTTCTCCACGCTCGAGCGACGCACCGTGCCGTGCACGTCGTATCCCTTGTCGAGCAGGAACTCGGCCAGGTACGAGCCGTCCTGCCCGGTGATCCCCGTGATTAGGGCGGTCTTCATGGTTCAGCGCCTCTGGGATGAGGTTGAAGCCGGCAAGCTACCGGCGTTACCGTGGAGGTACAAGAAACCCTGGAGGAACAGCGCATGCCCAGATTCCTGATCGAGCGCTACGTCGAGGGCATCGGCAACCTGACCGATGAGCAGTGGAAGGAGATCCACCGCCGCTCCGGCGCCGCCGCGAAGCGGATGGCCCCGCACTCCGCGTGGGTCGGGAGCTACGTCACGCAGGACTACCTGTACTGCATCTTCGACGCGGAGGACGAGGGCTGGGCGCGGGCGCACGCCGAAAGCGAGGGCTTCCCGTGCGGCCGCGTGCTCGAGGTCAAGGACGAGTTCCGGGCACGGGCCGAAGACGACGGGTGACGCGTAGATCCGAGGGAAGCCGCGCTTGACCGCGGCTTGACCGCCTCCCGCGAGAGTTGGGCACGGATCGAATCAGCGATCGAAGCAGTGGCAACCGACTTCGCGAGCCGCGCGAAGGGCATCGCCGACCAGGCCGCCCTCCACCTCCGACGCCAGCGGCTGCACGACGGACACGTACCCGGACCTGATCGCCGCGGGCTTCGTGGATGCCTGGAACCTGGGAGGCGGCGGCGGTGACGGCTTCACTTCGAGCCAGGCCGCCGACCTGCGGAACGGGACTTCCGAGCTGTTCCACCGGATCGACTGCGTCCTCTAGAGGGGCGGATCGACGGCCAGCCGGGGATCCTACCGAGGATCGGCTCACGCAGAGCTGGTGGGAGAGGAGCCGGCGGACCGCGTCGAGTCCTCGGCCACGGGCACGCCCGTGTTGCTCTGGCCCTCCGACCGCGCGGGGGTCGCAGCGAACCTGAGAGTCGCGCCGGGGCTGGGACTGTAGGCCGGGGTACGGCTCGGCCCCGGAACGTTTCAGCTGAAACGCGTAAGCGCCCGGTTTCGGCCGGGCGCTCCTGCGGTCTGCATCGCTGGAGGCGGGCTCAGCAGCTTAGGCTCGGGCGCCGGGCAGCAGCGCCTTCCACCCTTTCCGACTCTCTTCGCCGTAATACTTCCGGTAGTAGGCGTAGTACGGACCGTCCGGCTTCGCGTCGTTCACCACCACGCCTAGGATTCGTGATCCGACGTGGTGCAGCTGCTGGATGGCGAGATTGATGGCGTCCTTCTCGGTCCTCTCAGCCCGGACGACGAGAATCACGCCATCCGTCTTCTTTCCCAGTACAGAGGCGTCGGTGACCGCCAGCATGGGTGGTGAGTCGATGACGATCGAGTCGTACCGGTCCCTGAGCTCACCGAGCAGCTTCTCCATGCGAGGACCACCGACGAGCTCCGCCGGGTTCGGCGGGTGAACTCCCGCCGGGAGGATGTCGAGTCCTTCGACTTCCGTCGCCCGGATTACTCCGTCCGTTTCCTCGCCCGAGACGAGCAAGTCAGAAAGACCCGGGGTCGCCTCAACTCCGAACTGAAGGTGTTGGACCGACCTGCGCATGTCCGCATCGATGAGCAGTGTCTTCAGCCCCTGCTGGGCGAGAGCGATCGCCAGATTCGCCGCCGTGAGCGACTTCCCTTCCTGGGGGGCCGGGCTCGTCACCACCATCTCCGACGCACCTTCCCCCGCTCGGACGAAGCGAACGTTCGTTCGCAGGTTACGAAATGACTCCGCTCCCACCGAGTGCGCCTGGGACAGCGTGACTAGCGAAGCGCGGCGGCCACTCGACCCGTTACCGATCGACATTTCCGGCACGCGAGCGATCGTCGGCAGCCCGTAGAGTTGCTCGATCTGGTCGGACGAGTGCAGGCGGGTGTCCATGTACTCGCGAACAAAAGCGAGACCGACACCGAGCATCAGACCGAGGATTCCGGCGAGGGCCATGTTCCGCATAGGCCGCGGACTTACCGGCTGAATCGGGAGGATTGCGGTCTCCACCACCCTCACAGACGGATCCTCGACTGCCTCCGCCACCTCCGCTTCCTTGAGGCGCGTCTGAAGAAGAGTATACAGTTCGGCCAGCAAGGTAGTCTGACGCTCGAGGCGGGCGAACT
>CANPVW010000195.1 GCA_947581745.1 Candidatus Benthicola azotiphorus | reverse complement strand
GATGCCCACCTGCTCTCCGTCCGCGTCGATCAGGCGGACCGGGCTGATGCGAATCCTGTCGTTTACGCGCAGCTCTTCTTGGCTCACTTCACCTCTTCCAGGGCCTTGTGCATCCGTCACCGATCCGCCGGGCCCGCGGCGAAGCGACGACCACGAAAAACGCCCGTTCGGCTTGGGCCGACCGGGCATGCACGACACGGCTGCGATCCTCAGGGGACCGCGCCATCGTGTAGGACCCGGCAGCAGTGTCCGCGGCCCGGGGGCGGCGACACGCCGAAAGGTGGGAGTCAGGCTCCACTTTCCGTGTTTTCAGGGCGAGCAAGTTATGAGCGGCGTGCCCGAGTGTCAACGCGCGGCGGCCAGCTTCAATCCGATGCTGCCTGCACGGGGTCGAGCACGCTCTTCGACACGCTGAGAACGCCAAGCTCGTCGCGCGACACGCCCCACAATGTGTCGCCGCGAGCCTCGGGACGCGGCGTGGACTCGATGCGGACCGCGGACTCGACCCGCCAGCGCCGGCCGCCCTCGAACTCGAACAGATCGAAGCCCGGCACGGGCGGGCGCTCGATGGGACGTACCCATAGTCTCCCGGCCGCGTCGCCGAAGAAGGACTCGAGTGCCGGCCATTCCCGGGGAATGCGCTCCAGGTCGTAGTCAAGATCAGGGCTCGTCCGGGCGCCGAGCTCCGCGAGGGCTGAATCGAGCGCGACTCGCGTGACGGGCACGGACGAATATTGCTTTTCGACCCGGCGCACGGTGTCCCCTCCCGGGACGAACTCCACGAGCCGGTAGCGCTTCGTATCGGCCTCCCAGACGCTGCCGCGCGGCGTCAGCTCCCTGCGAAGACCCGAAGTGAATGGGATCGAGACCGAGACCCCCCTCCTTCGCCCCGAGGAGTCGATCTCGTACACGAGGAAGCGATCCGCGGGTGGCAGGGGCAGCGCGAAGGTGTCAACCGGGACGATCCCGGAGGCGACTCCCTCGGGGTCCCGCATAATATCCGACCGGACCAGGATCAGCTCGTTGCCCCTCGCGGTGGACCTGAAAGTGGCATCCAGCAGCCGTCCCTCCGGGTCGAAGCCACCGAGCCACGGAACGGAGTATCCGCTCGCCGGCCTCGGAAGGTCTGCCAGGTGGGCGCCCGCCGTGTCGTACAGCGAGTAGCGGTTGTTCGCCACGTCCAAGATCCACACGGTTCCGCCCGGTTCGCTCGCGATCCCCACCGGAGCCGACAGCTCACCCGGCCCCGCTCCGGGACGGCCGTAGGTTCGCAGGAAGGCGCCATCGCCGTCGAACACGCGTACTTCCCGGCTCAGGCCGTCCACGACGTGCAGTCGGCCGAGCCCGTCCACCAGCAGGGCGGTGATGTCGCCGAACAGCTCAGGCCCGGCCTCCTCCGTCCGACCGATTCTCCAGCGCTCCGACAGGCGACGCGTGTCCATCAAACCGGTCGATCCCGCGGGACCGGGCGCCTCGCACCCGGCCAGCCACAGAAATGACGCCGGAGCGAGAATCCACAGCCGTGAAACTACATAATACAACATACAATAAATCGTTATATATCAAGCAATTCTGTCTTGACAGCCAGGATGATGTTGCGACTCCCGACAGAACTCGGCGTCCGGCCGAGGACGGCGGTCTGCCCCGCCCTGACCCTGACCGTGGTGCCGAACACCGTGCGCGACCCGGCGTGGAACCTCATTTCGAGCTGGACACTGCCGCCCGAGGAGTCCGTGCGGACATCCCGGATCGTGGCCTCGATCGCCGACGGCCCGAGATCGGGAACGTCGAATTCCTGGAAGACCTCGTTTCCCTCCGTCCCGTTCACCATCACCTCGCCGAGCAGTCGGTACCCTTCGAATCGGAACAGCTCGCGCAGCGCCGACTCGACGTCCGCGATGCGCGGATCGACATCGGATTCCCCGTTCGCCTCTATGATCTGGAACGTGACGCGCACCGCGGGAGTGGGCCGGTCGAACTCGAGCAGCGTCTCTTCGATTCGCCGGAGGTTGTCCGGAGTCTCGCGCACCGTGAGCTTTCCCTCGACGACGCTCGCCATTCCTGGAGCCCCGGGCCGGCTCGCGTACACGTAGGGCTCCACGAGGGACTCCGCGACCCAGTCCTCGAGGTGCAGGATCTCGAACGTCCGCGTCTGCAGCTCGGGCGCCTGATCCCGAGAGCACCCGACAGCGACCGACCCCAGGATCAGCAGCGCGCACAAGCGGACTCCGTGTCGGAACCTCGACCTGATCGTCATTCTCCCCTCCCCTGATAGAACCAGAACACCACCACGTCCTCGTTCGCGGACTCCATCACCATGACGCTCTCACCTGCGGGCACGTCGACCTCGGGCGTGAACGCCTCGGCCCTCGCGACGGGCGTCGCACCGCCATCGATTCCGGACGAATCGAAACCGGGCCCGTCGCCGAGGAAACGGATCGCCAGGATCCCGGCCGCGACCGCCGCCGCGACCGCCCAGGGTGTCCGGCGCACCCGGCGACGTGGCGCGTCCTCGCGCGTGGCAGCTCGCACCGCATCCTCGAGGCCCCGCTCGGGTCCAAGGAGGGCGAGGCCGGCCGCGAGGTCGTCGTTTGCCGCGAGGATGCGCTCTGCCGAATGCGCACACTCGGAACAGGTGGCCAGGTGCCGGGCGAGCTCGTCCTCCACTTCCACTCGGCCGGCGGGCCCGAGATCCGGCGCACGCGCGGTCAAGGCCGATCGGATGACCCCCGGATCGGTTTCCAGCAACAGGTCGCGGCAGCTTCCGCAGTTCATTCCGCCTCCTCCGCTCCCGGCGCCTTTTCCAGCAGCCGGCCCCGTAACGTTCTCCGGGCGCGCAGCAGGTGGACCCTGAGGGTGGAAGGACGGATGCCGAGCATTTCGGCGGCCTCCGCCTGTCCGATCCCCTGCAGGTCCACCAGGTCCATCGCTTCGCGCTGTCGGGCCGGCAACGCTTCCAGAAACTCCATCACCACTTTCCCTATCCTCTCGGTCTCCATCTGCTCCACGACCGCCGGCGGGCCTGTCGAGACCGCCGGTGCGACACGCGAAGCGTAGATCTCCTTGAGCCGGACGACCCGCCTCCCCCGCCGTCCCACGTCGAGCGCCGCGTTTCGGACCACGGCGTAGAGCCAGGTCTCGAACCGCGCGGCTCCCTCGAACTTCCGGAGGCCCCGGTGCATGCGCAGGAGTGCCTCCTGCGTCGCGTCCTCCGCATCGTCCACATCCCCTGTCCGCACCAGGGCCCACCGGAAGATCTGATCCCGGTACATCCCGACCAGCTGCTCGAAGGCCGACGAATCCCCGCTTCGGGCTCTCCCGACCAGGAACGGCACGATCTCCGGATTCTGGGGCTCCGTCACGCACACTCCGTGGAACCGGGTTCGCCAGTGAGACGTGAGATGGACGGTATCTGCTTACCGACCGGGTAACCGCGCATGTAATCTTTTGGGGTCGAGCGGCAAATAGAATATGAGGCCGGGTGCGAATACCTGCAGGTGACGATGGTCCATCCGGCATCGCTCACGCTTGGATCTGGTCCGGGGCCGGTGCGGGGCGCAGCGAGCCGAGAGGCTCGAACCGGTTCCCGGTCAGGTCCGCCGCCTGACCCCTCCCCTCCGCGATTCGCGACAAGGATCGTTCCCTCGCGCCGTGCAGGCGGCCCGAGCCAACCCTTCGGGTGCATTCCGTGTCTCATGAGCGAACTGACGTGGACCCACCGGACTCTCCGGTGACGCAGTGCGATCAACCGGGACAGGACGCTCCATGACGATCGACGGCCGGCTCTACGACTCGACCGCGCGCCGCATCCTGATAGCGGCCTGGGCCGTGATCGCGGTCGTGGCGCTGGCCATCGGCCTGGCGGGCTGCGCCGGGGAGGCTCCGGCGCGTGGCTGGGGCGGCACGGTGGATACACTGAGCAGCGGTCAGATCTCCGTCTACAATCCGAGAGGCTCCCTGTGGACGCCGGGAGACGAGTGGCTGATCGAGGAAGACCTCCGGATCGGGGCGCTTGACGAGACGGGACCGGACATGCTCGGATCGATCACCGACTTCGCGGTCGATCGGCTCGGTCGAGTCTGGGTGTTCGAGGGACAGGCACAGGAAATCCGAGTGTTCGATGGCGACGGACGGTACGTCAGGACCGTGGGGCGGCAGGGTGAAGGTCCCGGTGAGTTCAACCGCGTGATCGGAATGGACTGGGGAACGGACGGCAACCTGTGGATCGCGGATCCGTCCAACAACCGCCTCTCGGTGGTGGATACGACCGGAGCCTTCGTGGCCAGCCACCCCACGATCGGCGGCGTCGTGGTCCAGCCCTGGCCGGGAGGGTTCGACGACGAGGGACGGTTCTACACCTACGGGGTGGACACGTCCGTGGATGACGACTTCGCGCTCGTCATGGTACGTCACGGACCGGACCTGCAGCCGATAGACTCGGTCGCTCCGCCGGAGTACCCCGGCGAGCGCGAGTACTTCGAGCTCAAGAACGAGGACAACTGGTGGAGGACCGGAGTCCCGTTCACACCGAGCATCGAATGGCGCCTCGCCAGAGATGGAACGTACTGGGCCGGACTCACCGGTGAGTACCGGATATTCCAGCTCAGCTGGGCGGGCGACACGCTCCGCTCGATTCGCAGGGATTACGACCCGTTGCCGGTCACCTCGTCCGACGTGGCGGAGGCCAGAGAGAACCTGAAGGACTTCATCGACGCAGGAGGCAAGCCCGACTGGTCCAGGATCCCCTCCCACAAGCCCGCGTTCGAGGACTTCGTGCTGGATGACGCCGGGAACCTGTGGGTCCAGGTCGTCGCCCCGGAGGGAGACGAGCAGCGGCTGTTCGACGTCTTCGACGCCGAGGGGCGGTACCTGGGTGAAGTCCAGTTTCCGTTCCCGGTGGAATTCTATCCGCCGCCGGTGATCCGGGCCGGCTACCTGTACGCGATCACCCGGGACGAGCTCGAGGTGCCGTTCGTGGTCAGGGCCAGGATCGAGCGGCCCCTCGCCGGCTGAACCGCTCGCTCACTTTCCCCCCGCCAGGCGCCGGGTGGCGGCATCCAGTCGCCCGGGAGTTCCCACGTCCATCCACGCCGCTCCGCTGACATCGAACGGCATCACCCCGGCGCCCGCCGCCGCGAGCCTCAGGTACGAGCGCACGATGGAGAACACCCCTCTATCCGCCAGTCTGCCGAGGATCCGCGGCGAGACCGCGTGGACCCCGGTGAAGGCAGCCCGCCACTCGGCGTTCGATGGCCTCCTCGCCCATTCCTCGACCCCCGTTCGGGAATCCACCCGACCGCACAAACCGTCCTCGTCGAACACGAGCAGACGACCAGAAGGGCGGCGGTTGACCGCCAGCGTGGCGATCTTCCCGGATGCTTCGTGCTCCCGCGCTAAGGCGGTGAGATCGATGTCGGAGATCACATCGACGTTGTGGAGCAGGATCGTCCGGTCTCCCCGGAACAGTCCGGCGGCGTGCAGCAGCCCGCCGCCCGTCTCCAGAGGACCGTCCGGCTCATGTGAGATCAGGACCCACGCCCCACGCCAGGACCACGGAGAGTCGGGTTCTCCGGTCGCCCCCGGTCCCTCGGGACAGGCCCTCTCGAAGAACTCCACGATGCGATCCGCGTGGTGGTGGACGTTCACCACGATGCGGGTGCAGCCGGCTTCCGTCAGCCGGTCGAGCGCGATCTCCAGAAGCGTCGCCGCACCCAGCTCGATCAGGGCCTTGGGCGTGTCGCGAGTCAGCGGATAGAGACGCGTGCCCAGACCGGCGGCGAAGATCATCCCGTCCACGGCAGCTCAGCTCTGCCCGCCGTCACGAGCGGGCCAGTGGACCTGCTCGCGATGGTGCACCCGGACCCGAACGTCGGGAAACACGCCCTCCACGTGCTTCGCCAGCCGTTCCGCGAAGTACACCGAGCGGTGCTGTCCCCCCGTGCAGCCGAACGAGACCGTGAGGCTCTCGAAGCCGCGGCGCAGGTACTCGGTGACGTGCGCCTCCGACAGATCTCGCACGGCAGCCCAGAACGATGCGGTGGCCTGATCCTTCTCGATGAACTCGATCACCGCCGGGTCCAGACCGGTCTGCGAGCGGTATTCCGGCTCCCGGCCCGGGTTGGGCACCGCCCGGCAGTCGAACACGAAGCCGCCGCCGTGCCCGTCGACCGGCTCGGGGTAACCGCGTCGGTAGCTGAAGCTGAACACGTGCAGGGTGAGACCCGGTTGGCTCGGCAGGGCGTCCGGCCCCGACCAGGCGGACGCGATGTGCGCGAACACACGCTCGAGCTCGGGGACCCGAACGGGCAGGCCCTCTTCGAGGAGGGATCGGAGGTTGCGGGCCGCGAACGGAACGCTGCGCAGAAAGCGCGGCTTCCGCTCGAAGAACCCGCGGTAGCCGTATGCACCGAGGGCCTGCATGATCCGAACGAGTACGTAGCCGCGATACTGGAGTTGGAAACTCCTCCGTTCCACCGGCACCTCGAGCGCCAGCGCTTCCAGATAGCTGTCCAGCAACTCGTCCCGCACCTCAGCCGGCAGATCGGCCTTCGCATCATAAAGGAGCGATGCCACGTCGTACGCCAGGGCCCCCCGGCGCCCCCCCTGGTAGTCGATGAACCGTGGCGCTCCATCCTGGAGCATCACGTTCCTGGATTGGAAGTCCCGGTAGAGAAAGTGCTCGCGGTCCGCCTCCAGCAGGAACGCGATCAGCGTCTCGAAATCGTGCTCGAGGCGGGCCTCGCTGAACGGCACATGTGCCAGCTTCAGGAAGTGGTACTTGAAGTAATTCAGGTCCCACAGGATCGACTGCCGGTCGAAAGCCTCGCGAGGGTAGGCGACGGCATAGTCCACCACCTTCCCGCCGCGCACCTGGAACTTGGGCAGCCAGCGAACGACCTCTCGGTAGACCGGTACCAGCGTATCGGGAAACGCCCCGCCGGCAGCGAGCCGCGCTTCGTCGAGCGCGTCGAACAGAGTCGTGTCTCCGAGATCCTCCAGCAGGTACACGTCGCCCGCTTCGTCCTCTGCGTGAAGCCGCGGCACCGGCAGGTCGATGCTCCGGAAGGCTCGCGTGAAGGCCAGGAACGCCCGATTCTCTTCGTGGTCCGGCCCCATGACGCCGACAACCGGTGGATTGCCGGAGCCGAGCAGCCTGCGGTAGGCGCGATTGGACCCGTCCCCCGCCAGCTCGAGCACGGCCGACGGAGCCTGTCCGAAGTGCTCCCGGTATAGGGCGATCAGGCGTTCCTGCATGATGGGAGGAGAAGCTATGTCCGGCTGTGCGGGGCGCAACAGACCGGGCGACCACGTGACCCGTTGCCGGGAAGAGGCGATTGCCGGGGGGATCCCGTCGTCCGGCGAACCCGGACTCCAGGGCGTCCGAGTGCCAGGACTGGCTCCGGAGAACCTGCTGGGGGTAGCTTCAAGGTGCGTTGGCCGCTCGCGGCCACAAGAACACTGATGGGCGCGGGTTGGGGCGAAGAGAGTGGGATGACGAGAATCAAGGGATACGACGGAGACGGGATTCGGGTCACCTATGAGGCGGACCTCTGCATCCACGCGGCGGAGTGCGTCCGTCGGCTTCCCGCCGTGTTCGACCCCGGCCGCCGGCCGTGGATCGAAGCCGGGGCCGCGCCCGCGGAGCGGGTCGCGGGCGTCGTCCACCGGTGTCCCACGGGAGCCCTGCAATACCAGCGGCTGGACGGCGGCGCCGACGAGACGCCGTCAGCGGAAAACGAGCTGCGCGTGATCCCACGCGGGCCGATCTACGCTGTCGGCGACCTGGTCATACAGGATGCCGAACGACGGGAGATCGGACGCTCCACCCGCGTCGCCTTCTGCCGGTGCGGCGCTTCTCGGAACAAGCCGTATTGCGACGGACGTCACGCCCTGATCGGCTTCGCCGACGACGGAGTGCTCGGGGAGCCGAAGGTGCGCGCCATGGACGAGCACGCCCGCGAGCTATCCATTCGGCTGCGCCCCGACGGGCCTCTGGTCCTCGAGGGCCGGTTCGCTATCAAGGGAGCCGATGGAACGACGACCGGGGGTGGCGGCGGCGCCCTGTGCCGTTGCGGCGGATCCGGGAACAAGCCGTTCTGTGACGGATCGCATCGGGAGAACGGCTTCAAAGCGGAAGACCCCGCCGCCCGCTGAGCCGTCAGGATCCGGAGACGGCTTCTCGCGGAAGCGGAAACCAGCGCAGGTGCTCGAAGTCGTCCGTCAGCTCACCGGTGCAGCAACCGCGACCATCCGCCGCGCCGGGCTGCTCGACGATCTTCTTCGCTTCCTCGAGGTAAGAGTCCAGCTCCGACTCTCCGGCCGTGTGATGGTAGCGCGGACATTCGATTCCGTTCGGCGTGTACCGGAGCTCCCACAGGCTCATCGGGGGATCGCTCCTCCCCCCGATGTGACTCCACAGGCCGCTGTGCGGATCGAAATCGTACTGGTCCAGCAGCCGGTGCCCGTGCCGTGCGATGAAGTGGACGGCCTCGAGAATGAACTCGAACACCGCCTCGGAGATGAAGTAGTTGAAGTTCACGCGCACCCAGCCCGGCTTGATGCCTTCGCAGCCCCGCCCGATCTCCCGCTCGAATTCCCTGGATTTCTCGAGCTCGATCCCGAGAAGCCTGTGCCCGTAAGGCCCGGCGCACGAGCATCCTCCGCGTGATTGAATCCCGAACAGGTCGTTGAGAAGCGCCACGACGTAGTTGTGATGCAGGTAACGACCCTCCGAGCGAACCACGAACGAGACGATCGACAGCCGCTCGTGCGTCAGGTCGCCCAGGATCTCGATGTTCGGGTTCCGACTCCAGGAGTCGATCGCACGCCGGATGAACGACTCCTCCCGTTCCCGGATCACGTCGGGGCCGACGGCCTGTTTCAGAGCGAACACGAGCCCGGCCCGAATCGCGCCGATGATCTGCGGAGTTCCCCCCTCCTCCCGCTGCTCGGGGTCCTCGAAGTACCGGTGCTCGTCGGGGTTGACGTACCAGACCGTTCCCCCACCGGGAACGTCAGGCACCCGGTTCCGGAACAGCTCCCTGCGCGCCACGAGCACGCCCGGAGTGTCCGGACCGCCGATCATCTTGTGGGGCGAAATGAAGATGGCGTCCTTGTAGTCGAATTGGTCTTCTTCGGAATCGCCGGGACGGTTCATGCGGATGCCGATATAGGGCGCGGCGGCGGCGAAGTCCCAGAACGAGAGCGCCCCGTGCCGGTGCAACAGGACGGAGACCTCGCGAACGGGTGTGGTGATCCCTGTCACGTTCGATGCCGCCGAGAACGACCCGATCTTCAACGGCCGGTCCCCATACTCCTCGAGCCGGGCTTCCAGATCCTCGAGGTCGATCCCACCGCTCAGGTCCTCGTGGATCGTCACCACATCCGCGATCGATTCTCTCCACGGAAGCTCGTTGGAGTGGTGCTCGTAGGGACCGATGAACACGACCGGCCTCTCGCCGGCCGGAATCTGTTCCGTCAGTCCGTAGCGATCGTCCAGGTCGGCGGGGATGCGCAGGTTGAGGACACCGATCAGACGGTCGATCGCGCCCGTGGAGCCCGTGCCACAGAATATCACCGCGTGTTCGTCCGTGGCTCCCACGCATGCCGCGATGATCCGGCGGGCGTCCTCGCGGAACCTGGTCGTCTGGAGCCCCGTGCCCGAGCTCTCCGTATGCGTGTTGGCATACAGGGGGAGCACCGACTCTCGGATGAAGTCCTCGATGATGGAAACGGAGCGCCCGGAGGCCGTGTAGTCGGCGTAGGTGACCCGCCGTGGACCGAACGGGCCCGGCACCGCCTCGTTCTCTCCGATGATCGAGGAGCGGATCAGCTCGATCAACTCAGCACCGTCTTCCGGGCCGAAGCGGATCACGACCCGACCCAACCCGTCGGGTCGTCTCCCGAGCCGCCCACGACCACTTCCGCCGGTTTCGAGCCGAGAAGCACCGCGATCCATCGCGTCTCCGGGCTCGCATACAGAACGATCTTCACGATCATCGTCAGCGGAACGGACAGGAGCATCCCCACGGGACCGAGGACCCAGCCCCAGAAGAGCAGCGACAGGAACACGACCAGGGTCGAGAGGCCCATTCCCTGGCCCATCACCCGGGGCTCGATGAAGTTCCCCATCACCGTGTTGATCACGAGATAGCCGACTGCCGTCAGGGTCCCATCTCCAGGTCCCAGCTGGAGAAAGGCGAGCATCACGGCCGGTACCGCCGCGATGAACGACCCGATGCTCGGGATGTAGTTCAGCAGGAACGCCAGCAGGCCCCACAGGAGCGCATAGTCGACGCCGATGATCCGGAGCCACAGGGCGACGAGAACACCCGTCGCGAGGCTGATCAGCGTCTTCAGCGCCAGATAGTGCCGGACTTTGTCGTTGATCTCCGCCACGGGGCCCAGGTGACGGTGCGCATTTGGGAATGCCGACCGGATCTTGGCCGAGAAGCCCGAGATCTCGAGCAGGATGAACACCGTGATGATGAGGATCAGGGCGATCCTCCCGAGCACGTCGCCCACTCCGGTGAAGATCCGGCCCACGATGAGCAGGATCCCGCCCGGATCGAAAGAGTCCTCGAGCAACTGGGGCGAAACGTCCAGGCCGTGCAGGGACAGCCACGCCGCCAGCTCGGCCATCTTGCTCTCCAGCCTGACCTGGTAGCCCGGCAGCGAGCGGGTGAAATCGATCAGCGACGTCCCGATCAGGGTTCCCGCCATCGTGCCGATCCCGAGCAGGACCAGCATGATCGCGAGCACGGCCAGCCAGGTCGGGATCCCCCTCTGCTCCATCCACCGGAGGGGCGTGGCACAGATCACGGCCAGCATGACGGCGAGGAGAAACGGAACCAGGATGGACTCCGCCGTGCGCACGCCCGCCGCGAGGATGACGAACGCGGCCCCGTACAGCAGGAAACGGGCAGATCTCGAGAATCCTGGTCCGTTCGTCATCCGCATCCCCGGAGTCCGTGAACGCCGGCGCACGAACTGTTGCGCCCGCCGGCGGCGCCTTAAGGTAACGTGCCGGACGGTGCTGTCGTCAACGGGGAATCGAAAGCCAGGAGCGCGCGCGTGACATCGCTTCTCAGCGCATGGCCCTACGTCGCCGGGGCCCTGGCCTTCCTGCTGTCCCTGATCGTCTCGGCGCACGTCCTGCTTCACAAGCGCGACGTCAGGGCCGCAGTCGGCTGGATCGGGCTCGCCTGGCTCGCTCCGGTCGTCGGGTCCGCTCTCTATCTCGTGTTCGGGATCAATCGGGTCAAGCGCCGCGGAACGGAGATCCACGCCCGGATGGACCGGTTCCCAGCTCCGCGCCGCCTGCCGCCGGCCCTGGCGCCGGAGTCCGCTCCGGCGCCCCTCGGCGAACCCCTGCAGCCCCTCGCCCGCTCGGTGGATCGGGTGACGCGCAACGAGCTGGTCGGCGGCAACCTCATCGAACCGCTGCAAAACGGTGATGCGGCCTATCCCGCGATGCTCGAGGCCATCCGCAATGCGAAGACCTCCGTGGGCCTCGCGACCTACATCTTCGACATGGATCGGACGGGCCTGGGCTTCGTGGAGGAACTGAGCGCCGCGGCCCGTCGAGGGGTGCAGGTCCGGGTGTTGATCGACGGCGTCGGGGCGGCCTACAGCAAGCCCCGCGCTCCGTCCGTGCTGCGTTCGCGGGGCGTACAGGTCGCCCAGTTCGGCGGCGGAATGGTGCCGTGGCGCATGCCGTACCTGAACCTCAGGAACCACAGGAAGATCCTGGTCACGGACGGGAAGATGGGATTCACCGGCGGGATGAACATTCGTGACGGATCGAACCTCAGACCCGACGTGGCGCAGCCTACCCGGGATCTGCATTTCAGACTCGAGGGGCCCGTCGTCGCGCACCTGGTGGACGCGTTCGCGGTCGACTGGA
The DNA here is from genome assembly GCA_947581745.1 of Candidatus Benthicola azotiphorus. Lineage (GTDB taxonomy): Bacteria > Gemmatimonadota > Gemmatimonadetes > Palauibacterales > Palauibacteraceae > Benthicola > Benthicola azotiphorus. Next base: position 1,821 of record CANPVW010000195.1, on the reverse strand, counting down.
CCCACACGACGGGAGAGAATCTCGACGAGTCGCTGTGGTGCCCCTCCCTGCCGGCGGTCGGCCCATCGCTGGCCCGCGGCGTGCCGGACGGTCCGGACGACGACTTCGAGAAGCTCCACTGGACCATCCTGGCCGGACTGCGCGCGGCCAGGCAGCGGGTGCGGATCCTGACCCCGTACTTCTTGCCGGACCAGGCCCTGATCTCGGCGCTCAACGCCGTGACGCTGGCAGGAGTTCGCCTCGACATAGTCCTGCCGGAGGTCAACAACCTGCGTATCGTCGGCTGGGCGATGCGAGCCCAGCTCAGCCAGGTCATGGAGTACGGGGCGCGCGTGTGGCTCAACCCTCCACCGTTCGACCACACCAAGCTGATGCTGGTGGACGACGAGTGGGCGCTGTTCGGGTCCGGGAACTGGGATCCGCGCAGCCTGCGGCTGAACTTCGAATTCAACGTGGAGTGTTACGACCGTGAGCTGGTTGCCCGACTCGACCAGGTGGTGTCGGCGAAGATCGACGACTCCCGCCCGCTCTCCCGCGATGAGCTCGACCGGCGGCGTCTTCCGATCAAGCTGCGCGACGGCGCTGCGTGGCTGTTCTCGCCCTACCTGTGAGACCGTCGGGAGGACCGGCGTGAGAGGCGCGACATGCGCGTGAACGGGCGCGACGCCAGGTCCATCCGTCTCGACGAGCCCGGGAACGGCCCTCCGGTTCCTGTCATCATCGACCAGACCCTGCTGCCTCACGAGCTCCGCTTCGTCGCACTGCAGACGGCAGACGACGCCGAGCGGGCGATCCGCCAGATGCAGGTGCGCGGAGCTCCGTTGATCGGAGCCACGGCGGCTTTCGGCATCGCGCTCGCCACCCGCGCCGATCCATCCGATGCGGGGCTCGAAAGCGCGGCCCGAGCCCTTCTCGGCACCCGACCAACGGCCGTCAACCTCCGCTGGGCCGTACGGGACATGCTGGACAACCTCCTTCTCAAGCCGATCGGCGACCGTGAGGCGGTCGCGTTCGAGCGCGCGGCGGACATCGCGGAACGCGACGTCGAAATCTGTCGCTCGATCGGCCGGCATGGCGGCGACATCCTGAGACGGATCGCCGAGGCGGCGGGCGGCGACCGAAGCGTGCAGGTCCTGACCCACTGCAACGCGGGCTGGCTGGCGACCGTCGATTGGGGCACGGCGCTCGCGGCGGTGTACGACGCCCATCGCTCCGGCGTGCCGCTGCACGTCTGGGTGAGTGAAACGCGCCCACGTAACCAGGGAGCGGGCCTCACGGCGTGGGAGCTGGCCGGGGAAGGCGTGCCTCACACCGTGGTCGCCGACAGCGCGTCCGGGCATCTCCTGCGCATCGGAAGGGTGGACGTCGTGATCACGGGAACAGACCGTACGACCCGCGCCGGAGACGTGTGCAACAAGATCGGCACCTACATGAAAGCGGTCGCCGCCCGGGACTGCGGCGTGCCCTTCTACGCGGCCGTTCCGGGCCCGTCCATCGACTGGGAGCTGGGCGACGGAGATGAGAAATCCATCCCGATAGAGGAACGGGACGGTGCTGAGGTATCCGAGGTCCGTGGCATGGGCCCGGACGGCCGCGTGAGCTCCGTGCGCATCACTCCCGTCGGCAGTCCCGTCGCGAACTTCGGCTTCGACGTCACACCCGCCCGGCTGATCACCGGACTCGTCACCGAGCGCGGCGTGTGCGAGGCCAGCCGTGAGGGCCTCGAGGCCCTGTTCCCCGAGATGGTGTCCCGAAAGGATGCGGCGGGATGAGATTGCTCCAGGTCGATGCGTTCACCGATGCGCCGTTCGCGGGGAACCC
>CANPVW010000194.1 GCA_947581745.1 Candidatus Benthicola azotiphorus | reverse complement strand
TGACCGTCAGCGTCGCGAGGATGGTGGGGTTCCCCACTTCGTCCACGGCCGCCCGGGCCGCTGCCCGCAGGGGGCGGTCCTTCATCCGGAAGTGCCGCTCCATGTTCTCGGCCACGATGATCGAGTCATCGATCACGATCCCCGTCACGAAGATCAGGGCGAACAGCGTTACCCGGTTCAGCGTGTAGCCGAAGATCTGGTAGACGAACAGGGTGAGCGCAAAGGTGATCGGCACAGCGAGCATCACGACCACGGCGCTGCGCCAGCCCATGAATACGGCCACCACGATGCCGACCGCTATCACGGCCAGGCCGAGATGCTCCTTCAGGGTCGTGACCTTCTCACGCGCGGTCTCACCGTAGTTGCGGGTGACGAGCGCCTGCACATCCGCGGGCACGGTCCGTCCTTCGAGCCCCTCCAGGGTGCGCTCGAGGCTGCGCCCCACCCCGGTGGCGTCGGCCCCCGGCCGCTTCGAAACCGAGATCGCGACCATCGGACTCAGCGCCTGTCCCGGCACGCCTTGGAACGTGTAGCTGTCGACCTCGGCCGGCCCGTCCGTCACCTCGGCGACATCGCCCACCTGCACGAGTCGTCCGTCTCTCACGTCCAGCACCACGCCGGCCACGTCCCGGGCGCTGGAGAGGAAGCTTCCTCCCACGACCCGCACGACCCGGTCGGCTGCGGAGTATCGTCCGGCCTCGTAGCTCACGTTCGCGGCCTGCAGCCGCTGCACCACGGTGCCCGGATCGACCCCCAGCTCCGCCATGCGCTCCGGAGACAGCGCGACCCGAATCTCGCGTGGCTGGCCACCGGTCACCTGTACGTCTCTCACGTCGGGGACCGCCTCGAAGGCGGTCGCGACCTCCTCCGCGACCTGCCGCAGCTCCGCGTGGTCACGATCTCCGGTGAGCGCCACGCTGAAGAACGGGACGTCGTCGATCGAAACCGTCTTGACGAGCGGAAACACCAGACCCGGGGGCATCCTGTCGGCGTACTTCATCAGCGTCGAGTAGAGCCGGATGAGGCTGTCCTCGAGGTCCCGGCCGACCTCGTAGCGCACCGTCACCAGCCCGAAGCCCGGCTGTGCGTGGCCATAGACGTACTCCACCCCGTCGATGCCCGAGAGCACGTTCTCGAGCGGGATCAGCGCCCGGTTCTCTATCTCCTCGGGATCGGATCCAGGCATCGGCAGGTAGATGTCCGCCAGCGGCACGATGATCTGCGGCTCTTCCTCGCTGGGCAGCGTCGCGCTCGTGTAGACTCCAAGGCCCAGCGCCGCCGCGAGCAGCAGCGGCGTCAGCTTGGAGGTCAGGAACGCATCCGCTATGCGTCCGGCGATCTGAGTCTTCATCGCTCGCTCCCCGGGATCGGGGTCCATGCCACGGCCTCTTCCGCCTGCACCGCGGCACCGTCCGAGAATCCCGGATCCGGGCTGCGCACCACCGACGTCCCGACCTCGAGTCCGGCCAGCACCTCGACCGCATCGGCCGCCCGTCGTCCGGTGCGGATCCAGCGAAGTCGGAGGTGGTCGTCGACCACCACGTAGACGCCGTTCAACTGCCCGCGCCGCACGATGGCGTCCGCCGGTATCCACGCGCCGGGCTCCCCGAGGCCCGCGACTTCGAGTCGCACGAACGAGCCTGCGAGCGGGAGATCCGCGGACGGATCATCGAACGTCGCTTCCACCCGGAATCGATGGCTCGCCAGGTCGATCACCGGCACGACCCGGCGAACCGTGGCGGCCCAGCGCCCCGTGCTGCCGGGAGCCGCGATCGTGACCCTGTCTCCCTCTCGCACGGCCTCCGCCAGGCTTGCCGGAAGGTCGGCCTGCACCTTCACTCGTCCGGCTCCCGAGATCACGACGACGGGCCGACCCGGCACGGCCAGGTCGCCCGGATCCGCGTAGCGCGCGGAAACCGTCCCGTCGAACGGTGCTCTCAGCGTGACGTATTCGCGCGCCGCGCGGGCCTCGGCCAGCATCGACTCCGCCGTGCGGAGAGCGGCCTCCGCCTGATCCAGTTCCTGACGTGTCGCCGCTCCGTCGCGTTCCAGGTTCGCGAGACGCTCGAAGCTGCGCCGCGCCACCACGGCCTGGGCCTCGGCACGCTCGACGGCGGCTTCCACTCCGGATGCCTCGAGTCGGACGACGACCTGTCCCTTCAGCACGGCTGAGCCGACGTCCACCGGAACGGATTCCACCGTTCCGCTGCCTCGCGTCGCCAGGTTGGCCGTTTCGCGCGCCACGACCCGCGCCGCGATCTGCGCGCCGGCCTCGACGGGCGCCGCCGCGCTCACGGCCACCGTGCCGACGGTCTCCATCTCTTCGACCTCGCCCGGCTCCCTTCTGTCGCACGCCGCGGCGAGCGTGAGGAGCACCGGCAAGAACATCATCGTGTATCGCTTCATCGGTCGTTCCCGTTCTGGTGCATGGTGGTCACGAACCGCAGCCGAGCCTCCGCCATGAGGAGGTTCGCCTGCGCATCGATCGCCTGACTCTCGGATTGGGCGCGCCTCGATTCCGCCTGCAGCAGATCAGCGGCGGTGGCGAGGCCTTCTTCGAAGCGTCGCGTCATCAACTCCGCGCCGGCCTGGGCCGCCGCATCCGCGGCGATGGTCGCAGCGACGGCCTGCCTGGCGGCCCGGAAACCGTCCCGGGCCTCGGCCAGCTCGGAGCTCGCCTGTCGCAGCGCTTCCTCGTACCTGGCTTCCGCGATCGCCCGCGCCGCATCGGCCTGTTGTCTGTCGTTCGATCGACTGAAGCCCGAGAACAGGTTCCACCTGAGCCCTACTCCGACGGTCCAGTTGTCGCCGTCGTTCCGGAAGGCGTCGGCCGCGTGGATCGAGTAGTCGCCGAACACTCCGATCTCGGGGAGGAACTGACGTCCGGCACGCCTGGACCCCGCTTCGGCGGCATCGCGGGCGCTCGCGAGCGCCAGCAGGTCCGCCCGTGCAGACGGATCGAATGACGCCGGCGCTTCGTCGTCCCCCGCGGCGGGAGCTTCGATTCGAAGCGAGTCGGTGAGCACGGGAAGTCCGGAACCGTCACCGCCCAGGAAGACGGCCAGTCGCCGCCTCGAATCGGCTTCCTGGCGCTCCGCATCCACGCGGCGCGCGACGGCGAGCGAGTATTCGGCCTCCGCCTGGAGAAGGTCCGCCCGCGTGAGCACTCCCTCGTCGACCCGGCGCGCGAACACGTCGCGGTTGCCGGCCGCCGCCTCCTCGGCCCGACGCGCTGCGGTAAGCTGCGCCCCCGCGCGCTGCGCGTCGCGGTAGAGCACTTCGGTCTGAATCAGGGTCGCCTCGCGGGTGCGCGAAGAAGACCACTGCGCCGCCTCGGCTTCGTGGCTCGCCGCGCCGCGGCCCGTCCAGTCCGCCGGGCTGAACACCTTCCACTGGACCGATATGCGGTTCATCCAGTCGTTGATCGGGGCCGGATCGTTGAGGGACCCGACGTCGAAGTCCGACTCGCCGAACGTCCCCTGCCTGAGCTTCGTGCCGAACACGAAGACCGGGTCGTTGGAGCGCACGAATCCGCTCTCGAAGTCGAGGCGCGGCCAGTAGATCGCCGAGGCTCCGCCAGCCGCGGCTTTCGCCATGTCGGCGCGGGCGAAGGCGATCCTGAGGCCGGCGTTGCCCGCCAGGGCTTCCTGCCGTGCCTCCTCGAGACTCAGGGACCTCCCCCCGGAGACCTCCTGCGCCTGCAGACGGGCGGGGCCGGCGACTGACGCAGTCAGCGCCGCGAGTCCGGCGAACAGGTGCCACAAGACGTAGGTGGCTTTCATCGTTCTTCCACTGGTGAGGTCAGCGACCGGCGACATCGCACGCCCGAAGGCAGTCGATGACGCGCACGACTTTCTCGTCGCTGATGTCGTAGTAGACGTGCACGCCATCCCGGCGCGCCTTCAGAATCCGCTTGTCACGCATCAGGTTCAGGTGCTGCGAAGCGGTCGCCTGCTCCAGGCCGACCGTCTCCTGGATCTCGGTCACCGTCTTCTCGCCATCGTTATCCAGAAGTTCGATGATGCGGAGTCGCACCGGGTGTCCGATGCACTTGAGGACCTTCGCCGCATCCTGGACCGTGCTCACGCTGATCGTGTCCTGGCCTGACATCGCCAATGTGCCTTCCCTTCTGTAGTTACCGTGTCCCAAGAGATCTTCGTGCGACGGATCTCTCTTGCGGACGCGAACATAGTAATATTGATATATATAGATTGTCAACACTTCACGTCGGAGAGGCGAAATCGGACGTACTCGCCTATATTCTCTTCCGAAGACACAGGGAGTCGAAGAAGGACTGTACCAGCCAGAGTCGGAGTCACGTCTGTCGGGCCCCCCGGTGGCGAGCTTGGGGCAGCGTGTCTGCGCGATTTGGCTCGGGCGGCGTGATCTGGAGAGCAGATGAGGCGAATCCGGCACAGAACGAGACGTGTGGCGGCGCTGCTTGCGACAATCGCGCTATTCGGCGCGCCGTACGCCTGCAGTCCGGAGGGGCCGGAGGGCGGGCTGCCCACTCATCCGTCCGACGGCTTCACGATCACGCTGGAGTGGGACGCGCCCACGCAGGACGCCGCCGGCCAGCCCCTGACAGACCTGGGCGGGTTTCGACTGTACTACTCGCCTTCCCTTCCCCCGTCCGGGGCCGAGGGGATCCGCATCGACATCGGTCTCGACACGAGGGCGACGGTGACCGGGCTTCCGGCTGGCCGTTACTACTTCGGGGTCACGGCGGTGGACCTGGCCGGCAACGAGAGCGACCTGTCGGATCCGCTCGAGGTAGAGGTGGGCCCGTGAGGTTCCTTTGCCGCGGGCTCCTCGCGGGCGTGGCGGCCGTGACGCTGCTCCACTCGACTCCGACCGGCGCTCGGGCGCAGCAGGTACAGGCGGTCCCCGGACCTTCGGACCTGCGGGCCACGGCGGTCAGTTCCTCCCGCATCGACCTGAATTGGACCCGGGCCAACAGCGGGCAGGTCGCGCAGTACAGGGTGTACTACGCGAACGGAACGCTGCTGGACGTGCTCCCGGCGTCGGCGGACACGTACTCCGACACCGGCCTGGAGCCCTGGACCGAGTACCGGTACTACATCACGGGTGCCAACTCGTCGGGCAGCGAGAGCCCGCCAAGCGAAGTCGCTTCCGCACGCACCCTGGACGGCACGCCCCCCTCGGCTCCCGGCAACCTCGGTGCCACGGCGACCAGCTCCACCCGGGTCTCGCTCAACTGGTCCGCGGCGACTGACGCGGAATCGGGGATCGACGAGTACGTCGTGTATCGGAACGGTGGCGAGGCCGGACGCACCTCGGGCCTCACGTACCAGGACAGCGGGCTGACGCCGGACACCGAGTACGGCTATCAGGTGTCGGCGGTCAACGGCCAGGGCATCGAGGGGAACCGCTCCGGAACCGTGCAGGTGCGGACGCTGGCTCCACCTCCGCCGGATCCCCCGAGGGACCTGTCCGCCACGGCCGTCAGCGCCAGCGCCATCGATCTCGACTGGAGGGCCCCCGCTGAAGCCGGCGACGTCGCATCATACCGGGTCTACCGGGATGGCTCCCCCGTGGCGACCGTGTCGGCAACCGGCTACCGGGACACGGGACTCGCCTCTTACACGAGCTACGAGTACCGGGTTCGGTCGGTGAACGGAGACGGATTGGAGAGCGCTCCGAGCAACTCGGCCTCGGCGCGCACGCGAGATGGCTCGCCGCCGACGGCGCCTGGTGGTCTCGAGGGAACGGCGTCCAGCAGCTCGCAGATCTCCCTCGTCTGGTCGGCGGCGAGCGATCCGCAGACGGGCATTTCCGAGTACGTCATCTACCGGGATGGGACCGAGGTCGGCAGGACGGGTGCCCGCACGTACGAAGATGGGGCGCTGGAATCCGACCGGGTCTACGTGTACGAGGTGTCCGCGGTCAACGGACAGGGAAACGAGGGCGGTCGGGCAGGCCCGCTGGAGGTGCGGACTCTCTCGGACGCGGCGCCGGACCCGCCGACGGGGCTCACCGCGTCGGCCGTGGACGGAACGTCGGTGGATCTGGCGTGGGACCCGCACCCGGATCACGAGGACCTGGACGCGTACCGCATCTATCGGGACGGGCTGTCCGTGGCGGACACTCGGCAGACCTCTTTCCGCGACACCGACCTGACCCCCTTCACCACCTACGCGTACACGGTGACCGCGGTGGCCGGGGACGGGGACGAGAGCTCGCCGAGTGTGCCGGCCATCGTCACCACCCCCGACCCGACGCCGCCCACCGTGCCGGAGGACCTGCTCGCGACGGCCGTGGGCAGGGAGAGGATCGACCTTACCTGGTCGCCGTCGAGCGACGGTGAGTCGGGTGTATCGGGTTACAGGGTCGTGAGGGGCGGAGCGGAGGTCGCGTTCACGGAGACGGCCTCGTACTCGGACGCCGGCCTCTCGCCGGGCACCGCGTACGAGTACCGGGTCCGTGCCGTGAACGGTTCCGGACTCGAGAGCGGAC
>CANPVW010000193.1 GCA_947581745.1 Candidatus Benthicola azotiphorus | reverse complement strand
CGGCGCTCCATGGGTGGCCCAGCGGGTATGCCCGATTCCGTGCGACCCGGCAAGCGGGGACTTCTCGAGCTGCCGCTCGAGCTCCGCGAGCTTACCGGCCGCCTTCCGGATTTCGAGCGCTCCATCGTGGACGGTGGCGATTCCCGCCGAATCGTAGCCCCGGTACTCGAGTCGACGGAGACCCTGCAGGATGAGAGGCTGGGCGTCCCGCGGCCCCACGTAACCGACGATTCCGCACATGAGTCAGCCCCCGTTCGCTCTCAGGACGCCACCGGCGAGGTCGGCCAGGGACTCGGCGCGATCGCGGCTCGTGGCCTCGGCGATCACGCGGAGGATCGGCTCCGTGCCGGAGGGCCTCACGTGCACCCACTCCCGCGCGTCCGTCCACGCGAGCCTGAGTCCATCCTCGTCGTTCTCGGACGCTCCGCCCGGCAGGGCGGCCCGCATGCGCCCGTACGCATCTTCCGGATCCACGTCGCCCCGCTCGACTTTCCGTTTCACCATGTGGTATCGAGTGCGCCCGGCCAGCAGCTCGTCCAGGGTCGCCTTTCTCACCGCCAGCAGGTTCAGTACCAGTGCGGCCGCGACCGCTGCGTCCCGGGTCAGGTTGAGATCGGGCAGCATGACGCCCCCGTTCCCCTCCCCTCCTACGACGGCCTGGACCGCGACCATCTTCAGCGCCACCCGCGCCTCGCCGACGGGCGCCCGGTAGAAGTCCGCCCCGGCGCGGCTCGCGACTTCCTCTATGGACTGACTGGACGAGTAATTCGTCACCAGCGCACCCGGATTGCGTCCCAGCACATACTCGGCGGCCAGCGCCAGGGTCCAGTCCTCGCCGACCGGAAGGCCGGACCTGTCCACCAGCGCGAGGCGGTCACCGTCCGGGTCGACGGCCATGCCGATCTCGGCCCCGCGCGACCGCACGAGCTCGCAGAGGTCGCCCAGGTTGGCCGGAACCGGCTCCGGATCGCGGGGAAATCGACCGTCCGGCGCGAGACCGATGCCCTCGACTTCGCAACCGAGCTTTCGAAGAAGCTGGGGCAGCACGGTCCCTCCGGCGCCGTGCACGCAGTCGAGGGCCACGACGGGGGCACGCCGCCGGATGGCTTCCAGGTCCAGCACGGGAAGCGACAGGATCCTCTCGATGTGGTGCTCCGCCACACCATCGCGCGTTCCGCCGCTCCCCAGGGCATCCCACTCCGCCAGCTCCGGGCCCGCCTCGAACAGGCGCTGCACCTCGACGCCCGCCTGGGGGCTCACGAACATCCCCGATCCGGAGGCCAGCTTCAGTCCGTTCCACTCGACGGGGTTGTGCGAGGCCGTCAGCACGAGTCCGCCGATAGCCCTCGCGTCGTCCCGCACGGCGAGCAGGAGGGTCGGCGTCGGCGCGATTCCGGCGTCCCGCACCGGGATTCCCGCCGCACGGAGGCCCGCGGCGGCGGCGGCGGACAGGAGCTCACCGGACGTCCGTGAGTCCCGCCCCACCAGAACGTAGGCGTCCGGATCGCCGGCCGCGCCCGCGGCCCTGAGGTAGTGTCCGAACGCGGCGGCGTATCGAGCGACGACTTCCGGCGTCATCGTGGAACCCACGACCCCGCGGATGCCAGAGGCCGATACGATGAATGGACGCGTAGCTGTCAAAACCGGTCCCTGTCTTCCGCCCGCTGTGGGTGAGATTCGCCGATACCGGAGTGCGCCGGTAAACGGTCCTGCAAACGGTGGGCCGCGGTTGAGTTGCCGCTGTCAGGTTACCGGACGGGCGACGGGTCGTCAACGACGTGCGCGACCCGCGGGCCGGGCCGGCGGGGCCTCCTGCGGGGACTCGGATTCGGTCGAGCGGGGTCCGCGGGGAGCGGTCCGTCCGGCAGCCTGTGCACCCGACGCATGATGGCCCGGACGTCGCTCCCCGAGACCGTGGCGGCGGCGTAGCCCCGACCCCACCGCACGGTGTGACCCGCCGCCTGCAGGGTGCTCTCCGTGCCGCTCTTCAACCGCGCGGCGAGGGCCGCGGGAGAATGCCCCGGCTTGAACCGCAGCAGCAGGTGAACGCGGTCGGAGAACGCCCGCACGCAGATCGGCTCGCAGTCCAGCCGGCGACAGAGCGCGATGATGTGACGCTCCGCGACGGCGGTGGCATCCCGGGACAGCAGCGGGATGCGGCCGAGCGTGGGCCACACCAGGTGACAGTACAGCCGGTGGGCGGCCCGGCCCGGAACGCCTTCGATGATGTCCATGTCGGGTAAGTGAGCCGGCACCTCATCGGACTCTCAATCCAGGGTTCGCCGCCCGCTGGACGGCCGCCTATCTTGCTGCTTCCGAGGATCCCGGAGCACGCTGGAGGAGGCGCATGACGCACGAAGGGGACGGGTTCGGCACGAGGGCCGTTCACGCCGGACAGGAGCCGGACGGAAGGACGGGCGCGATCATGACGCCGCTCTTCCTCACGTCGACGTACGTGCAGGATGGCGTCGCGCGGCCGCGTCACGGGCACGAGTACGCGCGGGTGACCAATCCGACGCGGACGGCGCTCGAGGGCAATCTGGCCTCGCTCGAGGGAGGCGCGCACGGCATCGCCTTCGCTTCCGGCCTGGCGGCGATCGAAGCGATCCTGAAGGCGAATCTGTCGGCGGGCGATCACGTGGTGTGCGGGGACAATCTGTACGGCGGGAGCGAGCGCCTGTTCCGATTCTGGGAGCGCTACGGTCTGCGGTTCGAGTACGTGGACACGTCGGACCCGGAGCTCCTCCGGCAGGCGATGCGATCGGATACGCGGCTGGTATACCTCGAGACGCCCACGAACCCGCTGATGGCGCTCACGGACCTGGCGCTCAGCGCCGGGATCGCGAGGGAGACGGGCGCCCTGCTGGTGGTGGACAACACGTTCGCCACCCCCGTTCTGCAGCGCCCTCTCGAACTGGGGGCCGACATCGTCGTCCACTCGACCACCAAGTACCTGAACGGGCACAGCGACGTGGTCGGCGGAGCGGTGGTCGTCCGGGCGGACGAGCAGGCGGAGAGGCTGCGTTACCAGCAGATGGCGACGGGAGGCGTTCCGGGTCCGCTGGACTGCTGGCTCGTTCTGCGGGCGACGAAGACGCTTCACCTGCGAATGAGGGCGCACTGCCACAACGCCGGGGCGATCGCGGAACACCTGGAGGCTCACCCCGGCGTGGGACGCGTGTTGTATCCCGGCCTCCCCTCCCACCCGCAGCACGACCTGGCCCGAAGGCAGATGAGCGGTTTCGGGGGCATGATCACCATCGACATGGGTTCGGCCGAGAGAGCGGAGGCGCTGGCGGAGGGAACCCGACTGTTCGCGCTCGCGGAGAGTCTGGGCGGCGTGGAGAGCCTGGTCTCGGTACCGGCGCGCATGACCCACGCCTCCGTCCCGGCGGAGCGGAAGGCGGCGATGGGTCTCACGGATTCGCTCGTCCGTTTGTCGGTCGGCGTCGAGGACGTCGAGGACCTCTTGGAGGACCTCGACCAGGCCCTGGCCGCGCTGACGTGACCGGGTCCGCCGTCAGCGGCGGGAGTGAAACCGCGGCGGGACGGATCGCGTACCGGAGACCGTGAGACCGAACCCCATCTGATGCACGGAGCGATACAATGGACGAGAGCGGCAACAGGAACGACGAAGGCCGGGACGAGGGCGGCGAGCTGACCTCGGGAGGCGATGGAGGCTTCCAGCGGCGGATATTCACGGCGATCAGCCCGCAGGCGTGGGAGCACCCGGCGGATCGAGCTGCCCTCAACGCCCTCAGGAAGGTCCCGGGTTTCGACCTGGCCCTGCGCAAGGTTTTCGGCATGTTCGGCGAGCGGGCGATCCGGCTCGCCTTCAAGGCCAACGCCGTCCGCGTGTCGGAGAAGCAGTACCCGTGGATCCACGAACGTACGCTGCGGGTCTGCGAGGTGATGGACCTGAAGGAGATCCCCGAGGTCTACGTCTCGCAGACGCCGATGGTGAACGCGGGCGCCGTGGGCATGAGCGATCCGTTCATCGTCCTGAACTCGTCCATGCTCGAGGTGCTGGACCACGACGAGGTGGAGGCCGTCCTCGCACACGAGGTCGGTCACATCCTGAGCGGGCACGTGCTGTACCGGACGCTGCTCCTGCTGATCATGCGGCTCGCCCTGTTCCGTTACCCGATCGCGGGCCTCGCCCTGCTCCCGATCCTCTGGGCGCTGCTCGAGTGGTATCGGAAGTCAGAGCTGTCGTCCGATCGGGCGGCCCTTCTGGGAGTGCAGGACAAGGACATCGTGATGAGCAGCCTCATGAAGCTGGCGGGCGGAACGCGTGGCGAGGTGCTCGATCTGCAGGAGTTCATCGCTCAGTCCGAGGAATACCGCG
>CANPVW010000192.1 GCA_947581745.1 Candidatus Benthicola azotiphorus | reverse complement strand
CCCGAGGCCCGGTGCCTGCAGGTTGTTCGCCGAGGCGTAGAATCCCTCGGGAGGATCGGAGCCCGACGGGTGCAGGGCCGGCGGCCAGGTCCCCTGGAATCCCACGCCCATCAGCTCCGCGTCCACCGGAATCGAACCGTCCCACTCGCCGCGGATCGGCACCCGGCCCGCCAGCCGATACCCGATCCGGCCCTCCACCGAGGCGAACACCACGTTCTGATGCGGTTGCGCGAACCCCATGAGCGCCCGGTCGAATTCGGACAGGCTGGAGGCCCGGTCCATCTCCCACAGGCCGGTGCTCCTCGCTCCGGATCGCGCCGCCGTCCATACCGCCGAAAGGTCCGCTCCGAGCCCCGGGAGCGCGTCGCTCAGCACGGGCCCGCGAACCGTCTCCCGGACCTCGATCACGACGGGCTCCGCGTGCCGCACCTGCAGCGTCTCCGCCCGCACGGTGTAGTCGACCCACTCCCCGTTCTCCAGGTACCGCCGGCCGTCCTCGGACGAGTGCTCGACGGCAAAATCCATGTCGTCGACCATGCCGTTGGTGAAGCCCCAGGCAACCGATCGGTTGTGACCCACGACGATCCCCGGCACGCCCGGGAGCGTGAAGCCCGCCGCGTGGTAGTCCGCCGAGTCGGCATGCAGGACGGCCAGGTACCAGGTCGACGGCGCCCGCAGCGACAGGTGCATGTCGTTGGCCAGAATTGGTACCCCGTCCGCGGTGCGACGGCCCGAGATGACCCACGCGTTCGAGGCGGAGAAAGCGGAGACGGACTCGAGGAGCGCCATTGCCTTCCAGGATACCGGGCGTGGGCCGGCCCGGACACGGGAGGTCGCGGAGCCCGCCACGGCGGCCCGCGGGATGGAGGGAGGCGAGGTTCGAACCCCGGCCGGAAGACGGATCGGCGCATCGAGGATGGTCGGGCCCCACGCCGGGTACGGACGCGACAGCAGGGCCGCCTTCAACGGGTCCATGTGACGCGATGCCCAGAACCGCGACAGGTCTCTCCGCCAGTGCGAGAGGTCGAGGTTCATCACCATGCCGACCGCCATCGTGGACACGGGATCCCAGGGCTCCGGCTCGAACCCGAGAAGGGTGAACTCGGGCGGGAGCGGCTTGCCCGCCTCGTCCAGCCTCGCGTTCACGCCCGCCGCGTAGGCCAGGAGTCTCTCACGCTCATCGAGGTCGAGCTGCAAGGCCGCTCGCTCCGCCGCTCCCCACAGGTCCAGGGTGCGAATGAACCGATCGGCATCCACGAGGTCCCGCCCGAACAGCTCGGCCAGCCGCCCGGCCGCCACGCGGCGCAGGAACTCCATCTGCCACAGCCGGTCGGAAGCGTGCAGGTATCCGAGCGCACGGAACATGTCGAGCTCGGAGCCAGCCGTGACGTACGGGATTCCGAAGCTGTCGACCTGTACCTCCACGGTCTGCACGAGGCCGGGCACGCGGACCGTCCCGCGCGTCGGAAGGGCGGAGCCCGTGAGCCGGAACCACCCGATGGTCACGACGAGTCCGGCCAGGCAGAGGAGGGCGCAAGCGGCGGTGGAGAGCCTGCGGTACCGGCGTGGATGCCTCATTCCCGCCCGGAGGTATCCGCCCGCCCGGACGCGCCGGAGTCGGTCGCGCCGCGACCGTTACCTCCACGCTCCGCCTGGGCAAACGTATAGAACAGAGAATGATAGGCCCGACCGTCGCGCCGCAGCAGGCGGCGGGCGCACATCCGGTCGAGCAGCCGCCCGCAGTCCTGGGGGTCCATCCCCACCTCCGTGGCCAGGTCGTCCGGACTGGCGTGGCCGGCCTGACACACGGCCTGCCACAACCGGTACGCCGCCGGGTCGACCTCCCCGATCAGGAATGGCTCGCCCTCGGGTCCCTGGGCGGCGGCTGCGAGTCCGCGTCTACGGAGCGCGCAGTCCATCGGATCGACGTGGTGCTGCGCGACCCCGCGAAACACGAAGAAGTGCTGCGATTCCGCGGCGCCGTCGTCCACGGCCCGCAGGACCAGCTTGGCCACCACCTCGTCCGCGCAGCTGAAATCGATCACGGCCACGTCGCCGAAGTCGAGCACCGTCAGGGAGGTCGCGCCGAGCTCGGAGACGAGTCCCTCGATCGAGAGTCGAACCGCGCGACCCGTGTGTCGCGTCACCAGGTTGCGCTGGTAGAGACTGGCCACGGCGATGTCGGGCATCGGGGACGGCCGTTCCTCGGTCGGCATGGCTAGTCGTTCTCCGGGCGTGCGGGCATGACCACAAGTATCTGCGCTCCGGGGAAAATCTCAAGACCCGTCTGCATGTGGGCGAGGTCCCCCCACTCCTGGGTCGGCGAGGCGATCATCGCGTCCCCGCTGCGGATCGCGAGCTCGCCGTCCCACCGATCCACCTGCCGCCGGATCGCCTGCAGGCCCTGTCCCCGCCCCGGATCCCGGTACCGGGACTCTCCGTGGAGGAGCGCGCGCTCCAGCGCCATGCCCGCCGACCAGCGCTCACCGTGTCTCCGGGAGTGCTCGGTCGCCAGCGAGCCTTCGAATCCGATGCCCACGTCCATCACCGCGAGCATCACGACGTCCCGGCCGAGCCGCTCCCGATAGTTGTACGTCTGGGCGCACACCCAGCCGTCGGCCTCCGCGTGCTCGATGATGTTCTGGCACACCTCCGAGAGGAGGACGCTGAACTGGATGACGGAGGGTCTCGGATAGTGGAGCTTGTTGAGCAGTATCGCCGCCGAGCGCTCGCGGACTCGCTCGACGACCGCGTGCACGTCGTGGTGCGAGCGGATGGGAGTGATCTCGAGCAACGCGTCCGAGGTTCCGTGCGCCCGGGTCGGGACCGGCTCCAGGTCGTAGACCTCGGGCGCCACGTGCCAGAAGTCCATGCGCTCCCAATAGCTCCGCACGTCCCGATTGTCGGGCGCCTCGATGCTGGGGGCGGCACCCGTCCGCTCACGCGCCACGCGGCCCGCCGCCAGCAGCCCGATCATCCCGTACGGGGAGGTCCAGCGTACGTGTTTGGCGTTGAACACGACCCGCCGGACATCGCCCCGCGTGACCCGGTTCAGGTCCCGGATCAGCACCTCGAAGCCCTTGTGGTCGAGGACCTCGGGCACTTCGATGACCAGGCTCATACGATCTCGTTCACCTCTAAAGTGGTCGCCGTCCGTGCGGCGCCTTTCAGGGCTCGCGCGAGCCCGGCCGTGCCCTGTTCGCCCGCCGCGACCGCGGCCAGGCGGTTGGCGGACCGCACGGCCTCCCGAACCGCTGACCCACCGAGCAGGGCCGCGAAACAGCTGATCCCCCACACGTCTCCGCACCCCGTCGGGTCGGGGACGCGGGCCGGTGACAGCTCCGGCGCGGTCTCCGCTCCCACCGTGCCCGCTACGTCGTCCGGCAGCCACCGTGTCTCCGGTCGCACCGCCCACTCCGCTCCGCGACTGCCGGTGGTAAGAAACACCGCATCCGGCCCGTCCTTCAACAGCTCTTCGAGCTGAGATTGCCGGTCCCGGGCCGGCGGTGCGAGTACGTCGAGCTCGTCTTCGTTGACCTGCACGAGGTCGAACGGGCGGAGCCAACCGGCCCGGTCCTCGAGCGGGCGGGGCGCGCGCGTCCCGTCCCTCTCCACGCCGAGGATCAG
>CANPVW010000191.1 GCA_947581745.1 Candidatus Benthicola azotiphorus | reverse complement strand
ACGAGGCTGTCATCGATCCCGATCGCGTACTGCATCCCGAACTTCGCGTTGAAGCCGGGATTCACGTTGAGACCGAACACCAGGAACTCGGTGCGCTGAGGCTCCACGCCGAGGCCGGCGGCGGGCATGAACGAGTCGTAGCGAGCCAGAACGTCGAAAGCGCCCCACAGGCTGTACCCTCCCTGCAGGTGCCACGCATCCGAAGTCAGCTGGCCGGCGTCTCCGCTCGGGTCGTACTCGGCTCTCGCGTACTCGCCGGCCAGTGACCACGCCCGGTAGCGGATCCCCGCATCGGCGCTCCACGCGAGTCGGTTTCCGGTGAACTCCGCGTAGTCCGGGATGCTCCACGATCCATCGCCGGCCGGTCGACTGACCGGGAGCACGGGGTTCGCGCTGTCGCTCGCCACCGCCAGGTCGGCTCCGACTTCCCACACGAAGTCCTCGAAGAACTCGACCTCGCCGACGGAGTTGTACTCTGCACGGCCGGCGAACAGGAAGCGGCGATCGTCGTTCCCGAAACTGGCCCCTTCTCCGTTGTACAGGCCGCCCCAGTATTTCAGCCGGCTCTCCAGGATATCGCCCCGGAGCGCGACCCCCACCTGCCTTCCGGGGGCCAGCGCGAGCGATCCCTGCGCTCTCTCGACCAGCGGGATCTCGTCCTTCGGCTTCATCGCCTCACGACCGAAGCCGGACATGAGCAGGCCGACGTCGAGGCGCAGCGCCTCGTCCCGAAGCGGCAACGAGAGGCGGGCGTCGAGCAGGCGGACGGCATCATCATCGAACTGGTATTCCGCCCTCAACGCGTAGTCGAAGACGATCCCCACCCTGCCCGACAGCCCCAGGCGGGCATCGAAGATCTCGAACCCGCTCACACCGTCGTAGCGGGACGATTCGAGGCGGAGCCCGGTTCGGAACAGCCCGTCGATCTCGAGTTCCGGCAGATCCTGGGCCGCCGCCCCGGAGACCCCGCCACACGCCAGGGCCGCCGGGCCGAGCACCGCGAGAAGAGTCCTTCGGATCGAGAGTGAGTTCTTCATCACGTGCCACCCTGTCTGTCCCAGGGGTCGCTGGAAACGGATCTCGCTTCCGCCGCGGCGAGATCGGGGAACAGTCGCTTCCATCCGCCGAGGCCCACCGCCGCGTTGATCCAGAAGTGAGCCACGATGGAGGGAAACAGACTTCCCGTCCAGATCACCGGAACCGCGAGCAACGCTCCGAGCAGCGCCGCCCGCACCATACCGATCGTCTTCTGATAGCCGTGCGCGACCCCGAATGATACGCTCGTCAGGGCGAGGGCGATCCAGGGTCCGCCGAGCTCGGCCGTGAACGCGTGGAACATGAAGCCGCGGTACAGATACTCTTCGCCGAGGGCGCCCGCGGCGGCGACGAGGAGGAAGGCCCTCTTCTCCGCGCCCGACCTCGGCATCAGGACGAAGGAGAGCCGGCTCTCGGGCAGCTTCACGGCCTGACCGGCCCGGACCACGAGCCACACGGCGCCCAGTCCGGCCGCTGCCACGCCGACCGCCCAGGCGAAGGCAGGGGCCGCCTCGTCCACTCTCCAGCCCACCGCGGAGGGCGGGATCGCCTGCCACGCCGAGATGCCGAACGTGACCGCGGACAGCACCACGATCGACACGGCGGCCGAGAAGTAGACGGCCGAGCGCGCGGTCGACACCTGGGCGACGTGCTCGTCCCGCAGCCCCGAGCGAAAAGCGAGCACTGGCAGGCCAATCGCGAGCGCGAGCGCGTATCCGAAGGCGAGCGGTGTGAAGGTCAAGCCGGTGTGTCTCCAGGTCCATGCCGCTGACGGTCGAGGTCCGGAGGATACCATACGCCCGCGGGCCATCGCGGGAAACGGTGACATTGACACCGGGGCGCGCGAACCTGACGTTCCACACCTTGAAGACAGCCCCCAGCCCGGGTCCAGTTCATATGCACGTCGAGATCGCTGTTGCCCAGTTCCGCCCCGTGAAGGGAGACCCGGCCGCCAGCCTGGACCGGCTCGAGGCCTCGTTCGCGAAGCTCCTGGACGCCGACCCGACCCCGAATGTCGTCGTGTACCCGGAAACCGCTCTCACCGGCTACTTCCTCGAGGGAGGGGTCCGCGAGCACGCGATTCCCGCCATGCGTCTCGCGAACGAGCTGGCCCGGCGCTACGGCCGGGCAGGCGGCGCGGGGCGACCGCTGGACGTGGTGGTCGGATTCTACGAAGTGTGGGGACATCGCCTGTACAACGCGGCGATGTACGTGGAGCTGGGAGCGGGTGAGCCGCGCATCGTGCACGTGCACCGCAAGGTATTCCTGCCGACGTATGGAGTCTTTCAGGAGGAGCGGTTCGTCGAGGCGGGCCACGCGGTGCGTGCCTTCGACACCCGCTGGGGGCGGGCCGCGATGCTGATCTGTGAGGACCTGTTCCACTCCATCTCCGCCACGCTCGCGGCACTGGACGGAGCTCAGATCCTGCTCGTGCCCAGCGCCTCTCCCGCTCGCGGCGCCGAACCGGGAAGCGGCATACCGGCGAACCTGACCCGCTGGCATCGCCTGGCGCAGGGAGCCGCCGAGGAACACGGCGTCGGGGTCGCCGTGTCGCAGCTGGTGGGGTTCGAAGGAGGCAAGGGCTTCGCCGGCGGTTCCGTCGTGTTCGGCCCCCGGGGACAGCTCCTGGCGGCTGGCCCGCTGTGGGACGAAGCGCTGATCGGCGCCGGACTGGATCTGGAGGAGCTCACGGCGGCCCGCACCGACCAGCCGCTGCTCGCTGACCTGGAGCGGGCTCTCCCGCGCCTGCTGCAGAGCCGCCACCTCGCGCCGGACGAAGACGGTTTCGCGCCGGACCGGGCCGATACCGCGACCGGCGTGAACGACCGCAACGAGTGGGTCGGACGGCCTCCGCGGGCGGGGCGTTCGGACGCCCGCGACCCCGGCTTGCTGGAGATCGACCCGGCCCTCGTCACGGACTGGCTGGTGCGCTTTCTCCAGGATGAAATGCTGGTGCGTCGCGGCTTCGAGCGGGCCGTGGTCGGACTTTCCGGCGGCGTGGATTCAGCGCTCACCGCGGCCCTGTGCGCCCGGGCCCTCGGACCGGAGAACGTCACCGGCTTCCTGCTCCCGTACCGGACGTCGAGCCCGGAGAGCTCGGCGCACGCCGAGCTCGTGGCCGACGCCCTGGGAATCCGGACGCGCACCGTGGACATCAGCGACGCCGTGGACGGCTATCTGGTGCGGCACGAACCGGAGGCCGATCCGACCCGGCGGGGCAACGTGATGGCACGCATGCGGATGATCGTCCTGTTCGATCAGTCGGCCAAGCTGGGAGCGCTGCCGATCGGCACCGGCAACAAGTCGGAGCGGCTCCTCGGCTATTTCACGTGGCACGCGGACGACTCGCCGCCGATCAATCCCCTGGGGGACCTCTTCAAGACGCAGGTGTGGTCGCTGGCGCGACATCTCGGGCTGCCGCCTGAAGTGGTGGACAAACCGGCCACCGCCGACCTGATACACGGTCAGACGGACGAGAGCGACCTCGGGGTCTCGTATACGGAAGCCGACCTCATGCTGCACCACCTTCTGAACGGGCGCTCACCGGAGTGGCTGAAGGAAGCGGGCTTCGAGCCGGCGAAGGTCGAAATCGTATTCCGCCGGCTGGAGGGGACGCACTGGAAGCGCAACCTCCCCACCGTCGCCATGCTCTCCGGCACGGCGATCGGCGAGTGGTACCTCAGACCGGTGGACTACTGAGAGGAGGTCGGTGGATCACCAACGAGAAGACGGACGCCCCGACCCACGGTCGAAGCGCCCGCCGATACCCCCTAGGGGAATCGAACCCCTGTCTCCTGGCTGAGAACCAGGTATCCTGGGCCACTAGACGAAGGGGGCCCGTCCTGCCTGCGCAGGGACGCCTATTCTACAAGCTTCGCCCCACCTGTCAACCCTGATTCCACGGCTCCACGCGCACCCCGGCTCTTGCCTTCGAAGGCCGCCATACCCCTATCTTGTCGGCCGGTCGGCGTCCCGCGAGCGGCGCCCGAAATGCACCCGGAGCGGCGTACGTGAACTGGGAATACCTGCACCTCGTGACGCACCCCTTCGCGATCGTGATGCCGATCGTGGGATCTGCGGTGGGCCTCGTCGGCTGGGCCAGCGGTCGGGACGAGCTCGAGCGGTACGGGCTCATCTCGTTGCTGATCGCGGCCGCGGCCGCGGTCCCGTCCTACATCACGGGGATCTCGACCGCCGACGACGTGGCGGCCCGCACCTTCGTGGAGCCCGGTCTCGTGCAGGATCATCGCACCTGGGCAACCTGGGCGGCGATCGCCCTCGTGACCTGCGGTATCTTCGCCGGGTTCTCCATCGCCCAGCCGAAGGACCGGCGCCTGCGTCGCTTCGTTCTCCTCATGGGCGCCCTGGCCGCGTGCCTGGTCGGCTACGCCGCGTTCAGGGGTGGCAAGATCGTGCACGGCGCTGAAGAGCGAGTCTCCGGAGCGGTCGTTGTCTCCCCCGCAGCATTGCCTCTCAGTCCCCTGGAGACCTCGTGAGCGCGATCCCTGATCTTCCCATCCTCGTCGGCAAGGGACGGGACGAATCCCACCCGGTCAGCCACTCGCAGGTCACGATGACCCAGCTGATGGCCCCGCAGGACACGAACCTGATGGGAAACGTGTTCGGGGGTGTGATCCTGGCGGCGGTGGACCGAATCGCGTACGTGTGCGCGACGCGGCACTCGGGCCGCCCCTGCGTGACCGCCAGCTTCGACCAGGTCGACTTCCGCTCGGCGATTCAGATAGGGGAAGTGGTGACGGTACAGGCCTCGGTGAACACGGTGGGACGCACCTCGATGGAGATCGGCGTCAGGGTCACGGCCGAGCCCGTGACCGGCGGCGACAGCCGGCACACCAATTCCTGCTACGTCACGATGGTGGCCCTCGACCCGGACGGCCGCCCGTGCGCCGTACCGAAGCTCGAAGTTCAGACCGAGGACGAGTACAGGCGGTATCGGGACGCCGAGGAACGCCGCGCGGCTCGCCTCGAGCTGGCGAAGCGGAGGCAGGGGAGGAGAGGCAAGAAGGCCGGCGGCTGACGTCCCGCCGGGACCTCTACAGCAGGTGGACGAGCCCGTAGAATACGAGCGCGGCGCCGCCCATGGCCGTGCACTGCAGGACGATCTGCTTGAGCGGCATCTCCGCCAGCAGACCCAGGATGGCCCCGAGTCCGATCGCGGCCGCAAGCAGTATTCCGAGAACCATTCTTCCTCCGTGGCCCACTGGCGCGCTGGGGCGCCGGCAGGCACTTCAGTATCGTCTAAGAGGGCCCGAACCGGGCCGATCCCTCGCCTCTCGTTCCGCCCTTCCGCTGCAACTGCACAAGCTCCGTCATCCCGGCGCGCGCGGCAATCTCCTGTCCGGCGGGAGTGGCCGCCAGCCCACCGAGCGCCGTCTCGCGGAAGCGTACATCGAGCTTCTCGCCCACGTCCCCCATGACGTCCACGACCTGGTCCACCGGAATCGGGAAATCGAGCCCCGCCAGCGCCATCTCCGCCGCTGCGACCGCGTTCACCGCGGCGGACGCATTGCGATAGGCGCAGGGAATCTCCACCAGGCCCGCTACCGGGTCACAGATCAGCCCCAGCATGCCCTGGATCGTCAGGGCCACGGCCGTTGCGACCTGGCCGTCGTCACCGCCTTCCAGCCACGTGATCGCCGCGGCCGCCATCGCGGCTGCGCTGCCCGTCTCCGCCTGGCATCCGCCACCGGCGCCGGCGATGGATGCCCGCTCGGCGATGATGATGCCGGTTCCGCCGGCAACCAGCATCGCGTCCACCAGGCGCTC
>CANPVW010000190.1 GCA_947581745.1 Candidatus Benthicola azotiphorus | reverse complement strand
CCGCCTCGGGATCATTCCGGCCGGAACCGGCAACGACCTCGCGCGTTCTCTCGGAATCTCCGCGTCGATCGAGAGCGCGGCCAGATCGATCGTGACGGGCCGCGCCACGCCTCTCGACCTGATCGAGGCCTCTTCCGCCGACCGCGAAGGGGCCGTTCGGATCCTCGCCAACGCTGCGGTGGCCGGATTCTGCGGCCGCATCGGAGACCGCATGAGTCCACGGTTTCGTCGCGGCCTGCGCCGGATCGCGTATCCCCTGGCTGCCTTAGGGCAGCTCGGGGATCTTCGGCCGCACTCCCTGCGGCTGGACCTGGACGGCCGCGAGATCCGGACCAGCGCCTTCATGGTGGTTCTCGCCAACGGCCGGTTCGCAGGAGGTCGGGTACGTTTCGCCCCAGAGGCCTCCACAAACGACGGGTTGCTGGACGTGGTGGTCATACACGCCGTCAGCCTCCTGCAGCTCACGAGCCTCGTTCCGAGGGTCCTGCTCGGCCGCCACCCCGGACACCCCGGGGTTTCCTTCCATCGTGCGTCCCACGTTCGCCTGGAGTCGGAGCCTTCGGCGTGGATCAACCTCGACGGAGATACCTGGCATTGCGGGACCGCTTCGTTCCGGGTCCTTCCGGGAGCCCTCCGCGTGGTCGTTCCCTGACGGGCAACGCTCGTCGCACCTCCAATGTCCAATCGTACGAAGGAAGGACGGAGGCGTGGACGCCCGAAATCAGCGGGCTCCGCGATGAGAGGGAGACGATCGAGACGAGGAGCGTGTGGAGATGAGAGTCAAGGCACTGAGCGTGGCAGCGGTCGTCGCCCTGGCGGGAGTCGCGGCCCTTTCGGCGACGTCGATCGCGCAGGAGAAGGAAGACACCGGGGGCCAAGTGCGGGTATTCGCGTTCGGCCAGGGCAGCTACCTGGGGGTGTTCATCAGCGATGTGACGTCGGCAGACGTGCAGAAGCTCGGTCTGCCGGAGGAGCGCGGAGTGCGGATCACCGGCGTGGCCGATGAGGGCCCCGCACGCGACGCCGGCCTGGAGGAGGACGATGTCATTCTCCGGTGGAACGGCGAGAGCGTCGAGAGCGAGGCGCAGCTCCGAAGGCTGCTGGCGGAGACGCCGGCCGGACGGTCCGTGACGCTGGGCGTGTTCCGCGACGGTTCCGAGCGCTCGATCAAGGTGCAACTCGGCGATCGGGACGGCCCCGCGATGCTCGGCATGCGCTCTGGTTGGGACGAGGACCAGGCGGCGGAGCTCCGCCGACAGCTGGAGTCGAGCCGCGATCGGATGGGCGACGTGGAAGTGCGCCTTCGAAAGATGCCGCAGGTGATGAGCTTCATGTCGATGCGGGGCGGCCGGCTCGGCGTGGGGATTCAGAGCCTCGAGCCGCAGCTGGCCGATTTCTTCGGGCTCGGGGACCGAACCGGGGTGCTGATCACCACAGTTCGTGAGGATTCCCCGGCGGCGGCTGGTGGACTCAAGGCCGGCGACGTGATCGTCGCGATCGGCGGAGAGAACGTGGAGGACCCGGGCGACGTCTCCCGGCTGGTGTGGGACGCGGAGCAGGGACCGCTGGAGATTCGCGTCCTGCGCGACCGGAGCGAGCGGAAGATCACCGTCGAGCTGCCGGAGGCCGAGAACACCTGGCGATCGGAAGACGGGGAGATGAACGGTTTCTTCTTCAGTCCGGAGGACTTCGATACGCAGGACTTCAGGGTCGAGTGGGCGAAGCCAATCCGGGAACTGTCGCGACTGAGGGTCCTCGGCGCACCCGAGGGTCCCGTGAACTGGGTACCTTTCCAGACGGTGCGTCCGGTCCGCCGATCACTGTCCATCTGACGGGAGCGCGGCGAGGACCGGGGTGACCGTGCGGTCGCCCCGGTCCCGCGTGCCCCGTCCGTCCCGCCTGATTGTCGCGCGGTCCGACCAGCGCTAACCTTCCGGCATGTCGAGCGAACGGGATCCCCGGGAGATCATCACGCCGGACGCCTTTTCGGTCGCCCCGGAGCTGCTGGGTCTGCCGCTGGCCCATCCGTGGCGACGGGCAGTCGCCATTCTCATCGACCTGTTCCTCATCGCGCTGCTGGCAAACGCGAAGTCCTTTCTCCTCGCCCTGGCGGCGGGGACGTTCCTGTTCTGGCTCGCGTTCAGGGGCCGGAAGGCGGGTCTCGGGTCGACTGCCGCGCGCACCGTGATCGGCTGTGGCGGCGCCCTCGTGGTGTTCATCGCCGTCATCGCGATCTGGGCGACGGTGTTCGTTGATGACGACACGGTCCTGTTCCAGGCGACCGGTGACGGCGGCCAGCCCGTGCCGATCACCGTCGGAGTGGCGACCGACTTCGCCTCGCTGCTGGGCACGTCCGACACTATCGAGGCAGAAGCCGCTGCCGCCCGGGTCGTCCGGCGCATGGAGGGGCAGGGTGTCGGGCGGGAGGAAATGCGGGAGATCCTCGAGAACCTCCGCGCCGAAGGAGACGCACCCGTCATCCGGGCGATCGAGAGGGCGATCGGCACGTCGAGTTCGTCCGTCGGTGCGGATGCTTCGAGCCCGGACCTCGACTCTCTCCTCGCGGCGTACGGCGCCGCGCGGGCGGCGGGCGACACGGCCCGCGAGACTAGCATCGGTGCGGTACTGGGCCGCCGCCTCGCGCAGTCCGAATGGCAATCCCGGGAACGGGAGGTCTCGCGCCTCCAGGAGCGCGCGGACCGAGTGCAGGCCGATCTCACGGAGACGGAGCGGCAGCTGGAAGCGGAGCGGAACCGCGGCATCATCAGCTCAGTCGTCGGCTTCCTGGACGAGCTCGGGCTGGGGGTCGGCTGGTCCGGCCTGTACTTCACCTTTCTCACCGGTTTCTTCCGCGGTCAGACTCCGGGCAAGCGCGCACTGGGGATTCGCGTGCTCCGACTCGACGGCGAAGCTCTCAACTACTGGGTCGCGTTCGAGAGGTTCGGGGGGTACGCCGCCTCGCTGTTCACCGGGATGGAGGGATTTCTGCGCATCATGTGGGACCGGAATCGCCAGTGCCTCCAGGACAAGCTGGCGGAGACCGTGGTGATCCGCGAGACGAAGACAGCCAGGGCGCAGCTCGCGGTCGGTGCGGCCAAGCGCGGGCTGGCGGAGCGGCCCTGGAAGGGGGGCCCGATTCCGGGCACATGAGCAGCTCGCCCGGCGCGCTCCCGATCCCCCCGTTTCCGGTGTATCTTCTTCAGCCATGAACGAAACGAATCGGTCCGCGTCCTGGTCGGCCGGCCGCAGCGCAGAGCTGTACGGGATCGAAGACTGGGGACAGGGCTACTTCTCCGTGTCTCCGAACGGCCGGCTCCTCGTGCGTCCAGAGGGTGAGGGCGAAGGGGAGATCGACCTCTTGGATGTCGTCGAGGGGCTCGGCGAGCGCGACCTGTCGCCACCGCTGCTGATCCGTTTCTCGGACATCCTGGCGCACCGCCTGAAGACCCTGCGCGAGGCGTTCGCCATCGCGATCGCGGAGAACGACTACCGGGGGTCGTACCTCGCCGCCTATCCGATCAAGGTGAATCAACAGCGACCGGTAGTGGAGGAGATCTTCCGCTACGGCACCGAGTACGACTTCGGCCTCGAGGTCGGCTCGAAACCGGAGCTTCTCGCCGTGATGGCGCTGACCGGGGGATCCTCCGAGCGGCTCATCGTGTGCAACGGCTTCAAGGACGACGGCTACATCGAGGCGGCGATCCTCGCCGCCAAGCTCGGTCGGAGGATCGTCCCGATCGTCGAGGATTTCGGTGAGGTGCGCCTGATCCTCAAGCACGCTCTCAAGCACGAGGTCGTGCCGAGCATCGGGGTGCGCGTGAAGCTGGCCAGCCAGGGGGCCGGTCGCTGGAAGGGATCGGCGGGAGAGAAGTCGAAGTTCGGGCTGTTCGTAAGCGAGATTCTGCAGATGGTCGAGCTCCTGTCGGCGCACGATATGCTGGGCGCCCTGCAGCTCGTGCACTGCCATCCGGGAAGCCAGATCCACGACATCGATCGGCTCAAGGACGCGATCGGAGAGCTCGGCCACGTGTACGCCGAGCTGATCCGCCTGGGGGCACCCCTGCAGTACGTGGACGTCGGCGGCGGACTCGGCGTGGACTACGACGGGAGCCGGACGAGCTCGGAGTCCTCGATGAACTACACGCTGGAGGAATACGCCCGCGAGGTGGTGTACCGGCTGGGCAGCGTGTGCGACGAGTGCGAGGTGCCGCATCCCACGATCGTCAGCGAGTCCGGAAGGGCGATCGCGGCCTACCAGACAGTCCTCGTGTTCAACGTGCTCGGGTCGGCCGGCCCTCGTACCACGTACCCCGATCCGTTTCCCGTCCCCGCGGGATTGACCCGGCGCGAGGACGTTCCCCAGCCGATCCGGGACCTGGTGTTCGCGTACGAGGCAGTGGACGAGGGGAGGCTGGTGGAGTGCTATCACGACGCAGCCCGGGCCCGCGAGGAAGCCCTCAACCTGTTCAACCTCGGCTATCTGACGCTCGAGCTGCGCGGCCTCGCCGAGCAGCTCTTCTGGGCCACGTGCGCCCGGGTGCAGGACCGGTCCCGCGAGTTGGACGAGGTGCCGGAGGAGCTCGATTCGCTGGATGAGATTCTGAGCGAGACCTACTTCTGCAATTTCTCGGTGTTTCAATCCCTCCCCGACGCCTGGGCGATCGATCAGGTGTTTCCGATCATGCCGATCCACCGGCTGGAGGAGGAGCCCACCCGCCGGGCGGTCCTCGCGGACGTGACCTGCGATTCGGACGGCAAGATCGACCGGTTCGTCGACGGGCACTCCACGATCGAGCTGCACGAGCTCGATTCCGAGTCGGAGTACTATCTCGGTGTCTTCCTCGTCGGAGCCTACCAGGAAGCCCTGGGGGATCTCCACAACCTTTTCGGCGATACGCACGTGATCCACGTGCGGCTGCACGAGGAGGGAGGCTGGTGGATCGAGGAAGTCGTCGAAGGGGACACCGCGCGTGAGGTGCTCGGGTACATGCAATACGACGCGGAGCGTCTGCAGCCTCTCCTCGCGCGCGACTGCGAGCTGGCGGTCCGGGAGGGTCGGATGACGGTGGCCGACACCCGGATGCTGATGCGCTTCTACCACGCCGAGCTCAGCGGATACACCTACCTGGAGGCGGACGGATGACCGGATTCTCGGTTCCCACCTTTCTGGGGCTGCCCGGTGGGGCCACGGAGGGGACTCGGGGCGCCGTCGTCATTCCCGTTCCGTATGACGGCACGAGCACGTGGCA
The DNA here is from genome assembly GCA_947581745.1 of Candidatus Benthicola azotiphorus. Taxonomy (GTDB): domain Bacteria; phylum Gemmatimonadota; class Gemmatimonadetes; order Palauibacterales; family Palauibacteraceae; genus Benthicola; species Benthicola azotiphorus. The sequence goes on along the minus strand of CANPVW010000190.1, from coordinate 10,368 downwards.
CAAGGGCGCCGACGCCGGCCCGGAAGCGCTTCTGCGGGCATCGGAAGCGGTCGAGCTGTACGATATCGAGACGGCGCGAGAGCCCTGGCGGGACGGGGTTCGGACGCTTCCCGCCCTGGTCTGTCCGGCCGATCCCGTGGCCCTTTCGTCGGTCGTGCGCCGGGTCGTGGCGGAGGTCCTCGACGCGGGTGAGCTGCCGATCGTCATCGGGGGTGAGCACTCGGTCACCGTGGGAGCGGTGGAGGCGGCCGCGGACCGATTCGAGGACCTCACGGTCCTGCAGATCGATGCCCACGCCGACACGCGCGAGGAATACGAGGGCTCGACTCACAACCATGCGTGCGTCATGGCCAGGGCGCGCCAGCGCTGTCCGATCGTACAGGTGGGGATCCGGGCGGTGGACGCCGGAGAGATGCCCGGTCTGGACCCGGCGCGCGTCTTCTGGGCCCACGACATCGTCCCGGCGGTTGACGACTCGTGGATGGACGAGGTTCTCTCCCTCCTGAGCCGGAACGTCTACGTGACGATCGATCTCGACGCGTTCGATCCTTCGCTGATCCCGGCCACGGGAACCCCGGAGCCGGGCGGTCTCGGATGGTACGAGGTCAATCGTCTCTTGAGGCGGGTCGCCCGCGCGGGCCGCGTGGTGGGCTTCGACGTGGTCGAGCTTCTCCCGGCGGAAGGGCACCACGCGAGCGCCTTCGCGGCGGCCAAGCTCGTGTATCGCTTCCTGGCGGAGATCGGAGCCGCGCGACAGGCCTGAGCGCCGGTCCCGGCGTCCCGCTCACCAGTCCAGAAGCGAAGCGAAGATCAGCGGGGCGACGATCGTGGCGTCCGACTCGATCACGAACATGGGAGTGTCGAGGTCCAGCTTGCCCCATGTGATCTTCTCGGAAGGGATCGCCCCGGAGTAGCTTCCGTAACTCGTCGTCGAATCACTGATCTGGCAGAAGTAGCCCCAGAAAGGGCACGGACGTCGCAGATCCTGGTGAATCATCGGCACGACGCAGATCGGGAAGTCACCGGCGATTCCGCCGCCGATCTGAAAGAACCCGACGGTCCGCAGGGCCTCCTCGGGCGGGACCAGCGGGTCACCCTCGGCCTCCGAGAGCTCCGCGATCGATCTTCCCATCGTCGTGTGGACGTACCAGTCCGCCAGCCTCGCCATGTATTCCAGCCCGCCTCTCACGATGTGCGTTCCGGACAGCCGCCCGTCGATCGCTCGTCCCACGACGATGTTCCCCATCGTGGAGTCTTCCCATCCCGGCACGAAGATCGGCAGGTCCTTCTCCGCCGCCGCCACGAGCCAGGAGTGCGCCGGATCGATCTGGTAGGCCGCCTTCAGCCGATCCTCACGGATCAGGCGGTAGAAGTACTCGTGCGGGAACCACCGCTCTCCCGCTTCGTCGGCCTCCTGCCAGAGCCGGAGTACCTCTCCCTCGAGGACGCGGAACGCCTCCTCCTCGGGAATGCACGTGTCGGTGACCCGGTTCAGTCCGCGGTCGAGGAACTGGCGTTCCCGTTCGGGGGTCAGATTGCGCCAGTCCGGCACCCGCACGTAGTGGTCGTGCGCCACCAGATTGAACAGATCCTCCTCAAGGTTGGCGCCGGTGCACGTGATCGCGTGGACCAGGTCCCGGCGGATCATCTCGGCCAGGGACAGCCCGAGCTCTGCGGTGCTCATCGCTCCGGCCAGCGTCACCATCATCCGCCCACCTCCCTCCACGTGCCGTCGATAGGCCTCCGTGGCCTCGACCAGAGTACGGGCGTTGAAGTGGCGGTAATGGGCCTCGACGAACTGGCGGACGCTCATGGCTCGATCCCGGGGTCAGGTGGTTTACGGTGCGGCGGTCGTGGGAACCGCCACGTTCCGTCGGGCCGGACACTAGCCGTGGGCTCCTCGTGTTGCAATCGTGTCGGGGAAGGATGTCCGTTCCAGTGAATCGATCACGCGCGAAACGGGGCGAAGCATGGAGGTTCAATTCTGGGGGGCGGCTCGTGAGGTTCCCGGCTCGATGCACCTTCTGCACGTCGGAGGCCGACGGGTCCTCCTGGACTGCGGACTGTACCAGGGACACCGCAAGCACGCCTTCGAGCGGAACAGGAACTTCCCGTTCGAGCCCTCGTCCATCGACGCCGTGATCCTGAGCCACGCCCATATCGACCACTCCGGCAACCTCCCGACGCTGGTCCGGGCAGGCTTCAAAGGCAGGATATACGCCACCCCCGCGACCCGGGACCTGTGCCAGTTCATGCTCGTGGACTCCGCCCACATCCAGAAGTCCGACGTCCGGTACGTGAACCGTCGCCGGAAGCGGCAGGGGCAGCGTCCGTTCGAACCGCTCTACCAGATCGGAGACGCGCGCAAGGCGCTGGGCCGTTTCCGGGCCGTGCATTACGGTCGCGCATTCGAGCCCGTGCCCGGAGTCCGGGCGACCTTCGTGGACGCGGGGCACATACTCGGCTCCGCCTCCGTCGTGCTCGATCTGACCGAGGGGAGCCGCACCCGGCGTCTCGTCTTCTCCGGGGACATCGGGCGCCGGGGCCTGCCCATCCTGCGGGATCCACAGATTCCCCGCGGGGCGGACTACGTGATCATGGAGAGCACGTACGGGGACCGTGAGCACGAGCCGCCGTCCCGCGCACGCGAATACCTCCGGCAGTTCGCCCAGTCGACCTTCGAGTCGGGCGGCAAGCTGCTCGTCCCTTCGTTCGCCCTCGGGCGGACGCAGGAGATCGTCTACGGGATGAACCAGTTATGGGAGAGCGGCGAGCTCGCGCCGCTGGACGTGTTCGTAGACAGTCCGCTGGCGATCGACCTGACAGAAGTGTACGGGAAACATCCGGAGTGCTACGACGGGGAGATGCTGGAGGCGATGGCGAACGATACGGATGGAGACCCTCTGGGCTTTCGAAGGCTGCGCTACGTCCGTTCGGCGGAAGAGTCGAAGTCGCTCAACACCCGCAAGGGGCCGGCGATCATCGTGGCGGCGTCGGGCATGTGCGAGGGAGGTCGGATTCTGCACCACCTGCTGAATCACGTCGGGAAGCCGAGCACGACCGTCCTGTTCGTCGGCTACCAGGCCCAGCACACCCTGGGGCGAAGGCTGCTGGAAGGCGAGCGGGAGGTCCGGGTGCTGGGAGTGCCGGTCGAGGTGCGTGCGAGAATCGAGCGGGTCGATGCCTACAGCGCTCACGCCGACCGTACCGGACTGCTCGACTGGGCCGGGGCTGCCCGCGAGCGAGGCCAGGTGTTGCAGTACTTCCTGGTGCACGGTGAGCCGGACAGCGCGGAAGCGCTGGCGTCGGACCTTCGAAGTGCGGGAACGGCCGACGTACAGGTGCCGGAGCGCGGCAGCACGTTCCCCCTGGATTGAAGCAGGTGGGGGCGATCAGGAAGCGTCGACCGCCCACTCCTCCAGGTTGCTCCGGATGATGGCCACGGCCTCGTCGACCGTGTCCACGCAGACCGGTATCTCGAGGTCTTCCGGATCTGCCAGACTGCCCTCCTCCGAAAGCCAGTGCTCCCGGCCCCATTCCACGAGATCGCGCCACATCTGGCCCACCATGACGAGGGGTCGACGCTTCAGGTGTCCGACCTGGCACAGCTGCCACACCATCAACGCCTCCAGAGTGGTCCCGATGCCGCCCCGCATGACGACGAAAGCGCTCGACAACTGAACGAAGTGATGCAGTCGGGAGAAGAAGGTGCCGTGATGATACAGCTTCTCCACGAACGGGTTGGGCGCCTGTTCGTGAGGCAGGTCCACGTTGAGTCCGATCGAGTAGGTCCGGTTGGCCACGTCTCCGAGGAGCTCACCCTCGTTCGCGGCCTGCATCAGCCCCGGGCCGCCCCCCGTGATGATGTCACACCCCATGGCAGCCAGCTCCTGGGCCAGCCTGCGGGCCTCCAGGTAAAGCTGGTCACCCGCGTGCATGCGCGAGGACCCGAAGATCGTCACCCTGTAGTAGGTAGGCCTGGGCGGCATCACCGCGGCAAGGGCGTCCACCACGGCCCAAAGCTCCCGCAGGGACTTCTCCATCGTCTTGTACATCTGCCGCGACGCTTCCGGCGACAGGGCCGGCGTCTCTATCCGCAGGGCCTGCGGCCGATTCGCGTCATCGCCCCCGTTCGATCCGGTCATGCTCGTCATCATCGCTCCTCGCGTGTGCCGGAAGGTACATCGGCCGGCGCCCGCACTCCAGATCGACGCAGGCTGGAGAGGTACGCCCCGTTGGGCCCGTGCGCCTCGATGGCGATCTCCCAGCCCGCGCGTCGAGCCAGGGCGGACAGGGTATCCGGGTCCACGTAGAGCTGACTGAAGGGATCTCCCCGCTCGCCCTCGAACTCGAGCTGGAACTGGATCTCACCCACATAGCGCCCGTCATCACGAAGTGCCAGTCGAATCCCGTCCTCCCGACGCCAGTCGGTGGCGATGCTCCGCATGTCCGTCGAGTCGGCGATCAGGCGGCCACCGGGCGCGACGATCTGATCCAATCCGGCGAGAAAGCGCTCCAGGCCGGAGAGGGTCTCCGGCAGGCCCCAACCGTTCATCAGCATGAGCACCGTGTCCCACCGGCCGGCGGGAGGATCGAACACGCTCCCGGCACGGGCGTCGACCACGCCCCGGCGCCGAAGCAGCTCCACGAGCTCGGGCAGGATCTCGACCGCGCATACCCGGTGGCCCCGCTCCTGAAGGGCGAGCGCGTGGCATCCCGCCCCGGCGCCGAGATCCAGGATCCGGTCCCTGCACAGATCCAGGGCGACCCGCTCCATCTCCGGGAAGTCGTCCGGGTCGCGGAAGAACCAGCTTACCGGGAGCGCGTCGGAATCCCCGAGATCGTCCACGACGGTGATCGTGGCCTGCTCGTCTCCGCTCTCGAAAGACAGCAGGGCACGGGCGTGCGGCCCCCAGCACGCTCGCGCGTCAGCGACGCTGCCGCCATCCAGCCCGCTGTCTTTCACAACGTCCCTCCCGTTCAGCGTGGCCTGCGTCCAACAGTGCACCGCGGCTGCCGCGTGCCCGGACTCACGCCATGCCGTACCTTGAGCCCGTCCCCGTTTCAGGAGTCGCCGTGGAGCTCGACTGCCCGTTCTGCGCCGCACCGGCCGATCGGATCTGGATCAGCGACCGGCTGACGATCGCCACCCCCGACATGTATCCGGCGGCGGACGGACACACCCTTGTCCTCCCGCGTCGCCACGTCCGGAGCGTCTTCGACCTCTCGGATGACGAATGGGAGGAGCTCTGGGATCTGGTCGCCGTGGTCCGGGAGGAGCTCAGAGAGGTCCATCGGCCCGACGGGTTCACGATAGGCATCAACGACGGCCTCGCGGCGGGTCAGACCATCGATCACGCACATGTCCACGTCATTCCGCGCCACCTGGGTGACGTGCCGGATCCCACCGGCGGGCTGCGTGGAATCCTGCCCCACAAGGCCAGGTACTGGGAAACGTGAGCCTTCGCGTCGCGCCGCCGGTCGCCGGAGCGTGGGGCAGCCGCTGATCAGCCGGGCGGAAAGTCCTTGAGCAGCTTCTTGACGGCGTCCTGGATCGCCGTGACCCGCTCGTCGGGCGAGTCCATCTGATCGATCGTGGTCGAGGCACTGCCGCGCCACACGAGCTCGTTCTTCGCCCGGTCGACCACGTCCAGGATGAGCGTCCCCTCCGTGTAGGTGCGCACGGTGGTCGTCGTCATCCCGCCGCCCCAGTAGCCGCCCCACCAGCTGCCGGTACCATACCCGTAGGTATCGTACTGCTGACGGTCCTGCTGTCCGAAGTGGTAGGCGAGGAGCACATCGGCCGATTCCGGATACCCCTTGCTGAGGCCTTTGGCGGCGAGGTCATCATCGACCGCGACATACATGCGACGCAGCATGATCTGGCTGACCCCGCCCTCCAACTCCTGCTCCGTCCACGCGTACGTCGACACCGAGCTGAAGTCGTAGGACTGGTCCCAGTCCGCCGTGGTCGAAATGCCCGAGCATCCCGCCGCGACGATCGTCAGGCCAGTGACCGCGAGCCAATTTCTCATCGTGTGCTCCCGCAATGGGTGACCGCATGCCGGATCACAGTCTACGTCCCCGATCGGGGCGCATCAACACCCGACCGATCGGCTCGATTCCGAGCGCGCGCGGGCAGGCGCTTCAGTGTCTTGTGACACGGTTCACGTGTCGATATCATGCGGAGTTATCTCACCGATCCTCGACCTGAGGAGTGGCCTATGAGCCGGGTTTACTCCCTGTACAGCACCTCGGTCGGCAAGAAGTTCACGATGGCCGTTTCGGGTGCGATCTTCGTGCTGTTCGTGATCGTTCACATGTTCGGCAACCTCAAGGTCTACCTCGGACCGGAGGCCTTCAATCACTATGCGGAGGGGCTGCGCGGTTTCGGGGAGCCCTTTCTGGGCCACGAGTGGTTTCTGTGGGCCTTCCGCGCCGGCCTGATCGCGGCACTCCTGATCCACGTCCTGGCCGCCTGGCAGACCTCCAGGCAGAGCTGGGCCGCTCGGGGGCACAAATACAGGAAGCGGGACAACCTCGTCTTCCACTACGCATCGCGAACGATGCGCTGGGGTGGGGTGGCGCTGTTCCTGTTCATCGTGTATCACATCCTCCACCTGACCACCGGAACGCTGCACCCGGACTTCGTTCCCGGCGACGCCTATCACAACTTCGTCACCGGCTTCCGCTCCGTCCCGGTCGTCGTCATCTACTCCGTCGCCATGATCGCCCTGGGCCTGCACCTGTACCACGGAACGTGGAGTGCCTTCCAGACCATGGGCGTGGATGGACCGCGCATCAACCGGTGGCGCGAGCCGATCGCCCTCGGAGTGGCGCTGATCGTCGTGCTGGTGAACCTCTCCTTCCCGGTGGCCGTCTACACCGGGATCATCCATTAGAAGGGAGGGAGACATGGAGCTGCGCTCGAAGGTCCCCTCCGGTCCGATCGACCAGAAGTGGACCAGGCACAAGTTCGAAATGAAGTTGGTCAACCCGGCCAACAAGCGAAAATACAGCGTCATCGTCGTGGGATCGGGGCTTGCCGGAGCTTCTGCGTCCGCCACTCTGGCGGAGCTGGGCTACCAGGTGACCTGCTTCACGTACCACGACAGCCCGCGCCGGGCGCACAGCATCGCCGCTCAAGGCGGGATCAACGCGGCCAAGAACTACCAGGGAGACGGCGACAGCATCTTCCGGCTGTTCTACGACACGGTGAAGGGCGGAGACTTCCGGGCACGCGAGGCGAACGTGTACCGGCTGGCGGAGGTCTCGAACGAGATCATAGACCAGTGCGTGGCGCAGGGGATTCCGTTCGCCCGAGAGTACGGCGGCCTGCTCGCCAACCGGTCCTTCGGCGGCGCCCAGGTGTCCCGGACGTTCTACGCCCGTGGTCAGACCGGGCAGCAGCTCCTCCTCGGCGCCTACCAGGCTCTGATGAAGGAGGTGCAGCGGGGCCAGGTGAAGCTCTGCAACCAGCACGAGATGCTGGACGTGATCGTGGTGGATGGACAGGCCCGTGGCATCGTGACCCGAAACCTCGTGACGGGGGCGATCGACGCTCACCTGGCCGACGCCGTGGTCCTGGGGACGGGGGGGTACTCCAACGCGTTCTACCTGTCCACCAATGCCATGTACTGCAACGTCACCGCGGCGTGGAGGGCATACCGGCGGGGGGCCGGGTTCGCGAACCCGTGCTACACGCAGATTCATCCGACCTGCATTCCGGTGTCCGGCGACTACCAGTCCAAGCTGACGCTGATGAGCGAATCGCTGAGGAATGACGGCCGGATCTGGGTGTCGAAGAAGGCGGACGACGACCGCGCTCCGGGGGACATCCCGGAGGATGAGCGCGACTACTACCTGGAGCGCATGTATCCCGCCTTTGGAAACCTCGTGCCGCGCGACCTGGCGTCGCGCCGGGCGAAGGACATGTGCGATCAGGGGAAGGGGGTGGGTGAGACGAAGCTCGGGGTGTACCTGGACTTCGAGGACGCGATCGAACGCCTGGGCGCGGACGTGATCGAGGCCCGGTACGGGAATCTGTTCGAGATGTACGAGCGGATCACCGGAGAGGATCCCTACCGGGTGCCGATGCGCATCTACCCCGCGCCGCACTACACGATGGGCGGACTGTGGGTCGACTACAACCTGATGACCACGGTGCCGGGCCTGTACGCGATCGGGGAAGCGAACTTCTCGGATCACGGCGCGAATCGGCTCGGAGCGAGCGCCCTCATGCAGGGCGTCGCGGATGGCTACTTCGTCCTTCCGTACACCATCGCTGACTTCCTCGCGCGGGCTGCCCTCGAGCCGGTTCCCGAGGATCACCCCGAGGTGAGCCGCACGCTGGAGGACGTCCGGTCGCGGATCGATCGGCTGCTGGCCCTCAAAGGAGATCGCACGGTCAACTCGTTCCACAAGGAGCTCGGCCGCCTCGTGTGGGACTACTGCGGCATGGCTCGCAACGCATCCGGGTTGAAGGAAGCGCTCGAGCGGATCCCGGAGCTGCGGCAGGAGTTCTGGGAGAACGCCACGGTCGTGGGTGAAGGCGAGTCGATCAACCAGACCCTGGAGCGGGCCGGCCGGGTGGCCGATTTCCTGGAGCTCTCCGAGGTGATGTGCCTCGATGCCCTCATCCGTGAGGAGTCCTGTGGCGGCCACTTCCGGGAAGAGCACCAGACTCCCGAAGGCGAGGCGAAGCGCGACGACGAGCACTTCACGCACGTGACCGTGTGGGAATTCACGGGACCGGACAGTCCACCGCGCGAGCACCGTGAGCCTCTGGAGTTCGAATACGTTCCTCCCACCCAGAGGAGCTACAAGTGATGAGACTCAAGCTTCATGTCTGGCGCCAGGCGTCCCCCTCCGATCGCGGGGGGTTCGCGACGTACGAGGCCGAGGCCAGCGAGCACATGTCCTTCCTCGAGATGCTCGATGTCGTGAACGAGGAGCTCGAGTCGAAGGGCCAGGAGCCGATCGCGTTCGACAGCGACTGCCGGGAGGGCATCTGCGGCACGTGCGGCATGGTGATCAACGGCCGGCCGCACGGACCCTGGAAACGCACCACGGTCTGCCAGCTCCACATGCGGGAGTACAGCGACGGGGACGAGATCTGGATCGAGCCGTGGAGGGCGGACGGGTTTCCGATCCAGAAGGACCTGATCGTGGATCGGTCCGCCTTCGATCGCATCGTGGCGGCTGGAGGCTACATCAGCGTCCGCACCGGCAGCGCCCCGGAGGCCAACGCGATCCCCGTGGCCCGGGAGAAGGCCGAGAAGGCGATGGACGCGGCCGCCTGTATCGGGTGTGGCGCCTGCGTGGCCGCGTGCCCGAACGCCTCCGCGATGCTGTTCACCTCGGCCAAGGCGGCTCACCTCAACCTCCTGCCGCAGGGCCAGCCCGAGCGACACGGGCGGGTGCTGAACATGATCCTGACCATGGAGGCCGAGCAGTTCGGCACGTGCACCAATCACGGCGCCTGCGAGAACGCCTGTCCCAAGGAGATCAAGATCGAGGTGATCGCCATGCTGAACCGTGACTATCTGAGGGCGCTGCTCAAGGCAGGCTGATCGAGATCGGGGGACGCACGTGACGCTGGCATACATCGCACTCGGGGGTGCGGTCGGGGCCGTGGCCAGGTACGGGATCAGCGGCTGGGTGTACGATCGCCTGGGAGATGCCTTTCCCTGGGGAACGCTCGCGGTCAACATCCTGGGTTGCCTGGCGCTCGGAGTGGTGATGCGCTGGTTGCAGGTATCGGCGGCGCACCCGGCCCTGCGTCCGTCATTGACGATCGGACTCCTGGGGGCGTTCACGACGTTCAGCACGTTCAGCTACGAGGCCGTGGCCCTCCTGCAGGACGGACAGTGGGCGAGGGCGGGCCTCTACGTGGGCGGCAGCGTGCTCGTCGGGTTGATCGCAGTTGTCGCGGGGATGGCGGTCGTCACCGGACTGGCCCGTGCAGGAGGCGCGGCATGAAAGCTTTTGAGGGCGATTACACGCTCATGCGGATCTTCATCGGTGAGGATGATCGCTGCACGGCCGGGCGTCACAAGGGAAAGCCGCTGTATCGTGCTCTGCTGGAGATGCTGCGCGAGCACGGCTGCGCCGGCGCCTCGGTGATGCAGGGGATCGCCGGCTTCGGGGCGAGCGCCCGTATCCATACCGGGAAGATACTGCGCCTGTCGATGGACCTTCCGATCATCGTGGAGGTGGTGGATGAGAACGCGAAAATCCAGGAGGTCCTGCCCCTGATGGACAAGATGATCGGCGGTGGGCTGGTGACGCTGGAGAAGGCGCATGTCGTTCTCTACCGCGCGGATTCGGACCCCGAGGCGTTCCAGCCCTCGGGATCATCGGCCGCGT
>CANPVW010000189.1 GCA_947581745.1 Candidatus Benthicola azotiphorus | reverse complement strand
GAGGGATGCGACCACGGCTGCGCCTTCTGCGCCATTCCGCTGTGGCGCGGGAAGCACCGATCGTTCGATGCGGACCGGCTCGTCGCCGAGGCGAGACGGCTCGAAGCTCAGGGGGCGGTCGAGGTCAACCTCGTTGCGCAGGACCTCGCCCACTACGGCCGGGACCTGGCTGATGGCGGGGACATCGCAGCGCTGCTGGACCGACTGCTGGACGAGACCGACATTCCCTGGTTCCGGCTGCTCTACATCTACTCCGCGGGGCTCCGCGAGCCGCTCGTCGAGCTCATGGCGAACGAGCGTCGAATCGTGCCGTACCTGGACATGCCCATACAGCATGCCAGTGACGACGTGCTGCGACGCATGCGGCGGCCCGAGCGGCAGCACCGCCTCCGCGAGAAGATCGCGTGGCTCCGTGCCTCCATCCCCGATCTCACGCTCCGCACCACCATCCTGGTGGGCTTTCCCGGCGAGACCGATGCCGAGTTCCGCGACCTCCTGGACTTCATGGAGGAGGTCGAGTTCGACCGGCTCGGCGCCTTCGCCTTCTCGCCCCAGGACGGGACCCGGGCGATGGCTCTGCAGCAGCACTTCCTCCCGGACGGCCTGGGTCGGGAGCGGCTCGAGGAGCTGCTGGAGGTACAGCGCGGAATCAGCGCCGACCGGCTCGCTGCGACGGTCGGACGGCGGGTCGAAGCGCTCGTGGACGAGGGAGGGGAGACCCCGGTGGCCCGGACCTGGGGGCAGGCGGACGACGTGGATGGTGTCACGCTGCTGGAAGCCGAGGTGGCGCTGCAGCCGGGGACGATCGTCGACGCGACGGTCGTCGAAGCCGACGACTACGACCTGAGAGCGGAGGTTCGCGGTATCGTGCGACCGGCGACGGTCGGATCGTCGGCCGCGCTCCGCGCTCCGCGCGCGAGGCCGGGGCGCTCGCTGCCGGTGCTGCCGATGGGACTCGAAGCCGTCTGGGGCAGGTGACCGCCAGGCGCTGCGGCGGCCGTCCCCGGGCCGCTCCGACTGTCCTGGCCCTTCTCGCGGCCCTGCCGCTGGCCTTGTCGCCGGCCGTCCGGACGTCCGGCTCGACCCCCGGTGAGGGCGCCGGGATCCCCGACTTCGTGCGGACTGCCGGCCCCGAGGGACCGGCCGTGAGGATCGGAGTCGCGGTGAACCTGCCGACGGCGAGCCTGTCCTCGCCGGCCGGGCTGCGCCTCGAGGATGCCCTGACCGGCCAGCCGGCTGGAGAGGTAGGTCCCGGCGGCCAGCTGCTGGCACGCGCGGATGGCGCCGTTCTGCGCCTCGAGGGCCTTCTCGAGAACGCGCCGTCAGGCTCGCCCTCGGTTCGCGTGTACCCGGCCCGGGGCGGGGAACCGATCATCATTGACGGCCTGCCATATCGCGGATCGGCTGAACTGCGGGTCGCCGCGGGAGACCGTGTCAGCGCTATCAACGTGATTTCCCTGGAGGACTATCTGCTGGGCGTTGTCCCGCTCGAGATCGGTCCGCGCGACGCCGAAGAGCTTGCCGCAGTGGAGGCGCAGGCGGTCGCGGCCCGCACGTACGCCGTGGCGCAGCTCGGGAGGAACTTCGAGCAGGGCTTCGACCTGTTCGGAAGCGTGGAGGATCAGGCATACGGCGGCATGGAAGCCGAGCGGGTCGAGGCGACGGAGGCCGTGCGGCGGACGGCGGGAATGATCCTGATGTTCGATGGTCGGCCGATCCGGGCCTATTACCATTCGACCTGCGGCGGCCGGACGGCGGCCATCGACGAGGTCCTGGATCGCGAGCCCGTCCCCTACCTGCGCTCCGTGTCGGATCGGGCACCGGACGGCACCGACTACTGCGCCGCGTCGCCCCGCTACCGCTGGAGCATCGTGTGGTCGGCCGACCAGCTGGACTCCGTGGCGAGAGCCGGTCTTGCAGCTCATTTCAAGGTGCCGGTGAACGAGCTCGGAAGGGTCGAGAGCCTCGAGGTGATGGACACGACGGCGAGCGGCAGAGTGCGCGATCTGGCGTTTCACGGCGAAGGGATGGAGCTCGTGCTCAGCCGGCTCGACATCCGGCGCGCCCTTCCGCAGGAGGGACGGATACTGAACTCCACGGACTTCTCCATCGTCGACCGCTCCGACGGTCTGGTGGAGCTGGATGGCCGCGGCTATGGTCACGGAGCCGGCATGTGTCAGTGGGGTGCAATCGGGCGGGCACGGGCCGGCCAGGACTATGCTCAGATCCTGACGACCTACTACCCGGGAGCGACCCTGGTTCACGTGTACGAAGGAGACGAAGGATGAGGCGAAGGGGGATGGGACGAAGGGTTGGGACAGGCGGACTGCGCGTCGTGGCGATCCTGTCGGTGCTTTCGGGGGGCGCTCTCGCCGGGGCCGCGGGTGTGTCGGCACAGAACCTGGCGGAATACGACTACGAAAACCTGGGCCTGCAGGCGATCGGCGTCGACGTGGTGTGGGTGAACGCCAAGGATGCCCAGGGAGCGGTCGGATTCGGTCTTCGCGCCGACCTGGGCTACCTCGGTCCGCACGTCAGGGTCGTCCCGCGGTTCGCCTTCTGGTCGGCCGACATCGACGATCAGGCCGTCGCGAAGCTCGAGAGCAACCTCGAGGCCGTGTGCTCCGGGCCGGACTGCACCATCGACCTCGGAAAGCTGAAGCGCGACTACTGGATCCTGGGCATCGATCTGCAGTGGACGCCGAACGCCGACGTGTTCACACCGTACCTCGGAGCGGGGGCGGACCTGTACATCCTGAACGACTCGGGCCAGGCCATCCGCGGCACCTTCCTTGACGATGCCGTCGTGACCGCCGGGATCTCGGCGGTGGGAGGCCTCCAGTTCGACCCCGGCAAGCACCTCCGCCTGTACGCGGACGTGCGGGGAACCCTGGTGACCTCGGCCAGCAACGTGGCGGTGTACGCGGGCGTGGCCTATCGGTTCTGACGGCGGGCCGAGCCGGGACGGGAAAGGAGTCCGGTAGTGGTGCGTAGGGTCAACATCGCCGTAGTCGGGGCGGGAGGCGCCGCCCAGGTCGTTCATCTGCCGATTCTCAAGAGGCTCTCGGACGTGAAGGTCGTCGGCCTGGTCGACACCGACCTCTCGAAGGCGAGAACGATCGCGGAACGGTTCGAGGTGGAATCGGTGGCTCCGACCCTGGACGAGCTCGCCGACCGCAAGTCGTTCGACGCCGTCCTGATCTGCTCGCCCACCAGCGAGCACGAGGCCGGCGTGCTGTCCGCCCTGTCCCACGACTCGCACGTCATGTGCGAACGTCCATTCGTCAGCGATTCGACCGTCGCGCGTCGATTGGTCGAGGCTGCCTCGAGGGCCGGCAGAGAGCTGATGGTCGCGAACAATCTCCGCTATCGCTACGACCTCAGAGCGATCAAGCACTTCGTGGCGAACGGCGAGGCCGGGGAAGTCCATCACATACGGTTCAACTGGCTCAACCGGAGGTCGCGAAGGCCGAGGCGCGGCTGGCGGCGGGATCCGGCACGGTCGGGCGGTGGCGCGCTGATGGATCTGGGGGCCCAGGCGCTGGACGTGCTCCTGTGGATTCTCGACTACCCCTCGGTCGAGCGGTTGTGCGCCCGTCTGCACGGGGATGCGGACGTCGAGACCTCGGCGATCGTCCACCTGGCGCTCGCGGACGGCGCCTCCGCCAGCGTCGAGGTCACCTGGGAGCTCATCGACGAGCGCGATCGGCACTCCGTGATCGTGCTCGGAAACCGTGGTTCGGCCTATTCCTACCCTCTGCAGCTCCTGAGCGAGACCGAGTCCGGGGTCATGGACGTGACTCCGCCCCTCGACCGTCCGCCGGCGGACCTGTATGCCGATTCCTACCGGCAGGAGTGGGGCGAATTCCTGCGCCACGTGCGAGGCGAGAAGCCGGCCACCGCCCCGGAGGAGCAAGTGAGCCTGGTCGAGGTCCTCGAGGCTTGCTACCGGTCGGCACGTGAGGGACGCGAGGTCGCGCCGTGAGGCGCGGCACATGAGCGATTCGGTGAGTTCTCCGGCGATCCCCCGACAATCCGACGGCTTCTCCCTCCCCCCGGGTGTGCGGTATCTGAACTGTGCCTACATGTCACCGCTCCACCGGGACGTGGAGGCGGCGGGGATCCAGGGAATGCAGCGGAAGCGGCGCCCCTTCGAGATCGAGGCCTCGGACTTCTTCGAGGACAGCGACCGCCTGCGAGCCGCTTTCAGCGAGCTCATCGGCGGCACGGACCCGATGCGCGTGGCCATCGTTCCGTCGGTGTCCTACGGCATCACCGCGGCGGCGAGAAACGTGGCGGCGCCGGCGCGGACGAGCATCGTGATCCTGGCGGAGCAATTCCCGAGCAACGTCTACCCCTGGCGGCGGATCGCGGCCGAGAAAGGGCTGATCCTCCGGACGGTGGAACCTCCCTCCACCGAGGGATCGCGCGGCCACGCCTGGAACGAGGCCCTGCTGGAGGCGATCGATTCGAGCACCTCCGTGGTCGCCGTGCCCAACTATCACTGGATGGACGGGACGCGATTCGACCTCGAAGCGGTCGGGGAACGCGCGAGGGCCGTGGGGGCGGCTCTGATCGTCGACGGAACGCAGTCAGTCGGCGCCGTGCCCTTCGATCTCGCCGCCGTGCGGCCCGATGCCCTCGTGTGCGCCGGCTACAAGTGGCTCCTGGGCCCCTACAGCCTGGGACTCGCCTGGTACGGCCCCCGTTTCGACGACGGAACACCCGTGGAGGAAACCTGGACCTCCAGACCGGGCAGCGAAGACTTCCGCCGGGTAGGGGAATACACCGACGACTATCGGCCGGCCGCGGCCCGCTACGACGTCGGCGAGCGCTCGAACTTCATTCTCGTCCCGATGCAGCTCGCCGCCCTGGAGCTCATCCGGAGCTGGACACCGGCGGCGATTCAGTCCTATTGCCGGGAGATCACGCGCGATCCCCTCGCGGAGGCGGGCGCGCTGGGCATCTCGGTGGAAGACGAATCGTGGCGCGGCAGCCATCTCTTCGGCCTCCGCCTTCCGGCGCGGGTCGATCCTTCCCGGCTGCGTCCCGAGCTCGAGGCCCGGTCGCTCTCGGTGTCGCTGCGTGGAAGCGCGATTCGAGTGGCTCCGCACCTGTACAACGAAGAAGCGGACGTGCGTGAGTTGCTGGAGGCCATCCGGGCGACCCTGCTCTGATCCCGGGTCTCCGGGCGGCGCCGGCGCGGTCGGCGCTTCAGGTGCGCGCCCCGACGTCGTGCGATCGACGTCGGAATACGTACCAGCCACGCGTGACGCGCGACTTCCGGTAGCCCAGCAGGTGGAAGACGTCGACGGCAAGCCACCGGGCGACGCGCCGATCCACGATGAGCGCATCCGATCGACGGCGGGCGGGGTGAATCCCGGGCAGCCAGCGGGCGAGCGACGAGAGGTTCAGCCGGCGCAGTCCGGCCGAAAGGTGAAGCCAGGCCGGGTGTACGGCGCGAACGATGAAGAACCCGTCGTCGCCCTGCTCCTGGTAGAGAGGGAGAAAGATGCGGCCGTGCTGGGGTGCTCGGACCGGTCCCGTGCGGTCGTCCGCCACGATCTCACCCTGTCGCACGCGCTGGAAGTTGCTGTACCCCGGCCGCATCGCGAAT
>CANPVW010000188.1 GCA_947581745.1 Candidatus Benthicola azotiphorus | reverse complement strand
TGAAGCCGCTCACGTCCTGCACGTAGAGGAGAGGAACCCCGTGCCGGTCGCACATGTCCATGAAGTACGCCACCTTCTCGGCGCTGTCGGCGTAGATGATCCCGCCGAACTTGGGCGGACCGCCCCCGGGATCCTTGAACATGCCCCGTCGATTGGCGATCACGCCGACCCGCCGGCCGCCCAGCCTGGCCACGACGGTCAGCATCTCGGGCGCGTATCCGGCCTGGAATTCGTCGAACTTCCCCGCGTCCAGGAAGGTCTCGAGCACCGCCTCCACCTCGTACGGCTGCCGGTGGTCCTGAGGCATGAAATCGTACGCGTCCTCGGCGGAGCGCGCGGGTGGCCGCGGCTCGTCGACGGGCGCCGGCGATCGCGCGGGTGACAGATCACCGACGAGGTCGCGGATCTTGACGATGCACGCCTCGTCGTCCGGGACCTCGTAGTGCGCGACGCCGCTGATCCGGTTGTGCGTGGCGGCACCGCCCAGGATCTCGGCCTCCACGTCCTGACCGGTCGCTCCCTTCACGAGGTTCGGCCCGCCGAGACCCATGAAGCTGGTTCCGTCCACCATGACGATCACGTCCGACAGGGCCGGAAGATACGCGCCACCCGCGATGCACGGACCCATCACGGCCGAGATCTGCGGGACGTCCAGGTAGTGCCGCATGATGGAGTTGTAGTAGAACAGGCGGCTCGCCCCGTACTTGCCCGGAAACACCCCGCTCTGGTACGGGAGGTTCACTCCCGCGGAATCCACGAGGTAGACGATCGGGACGCGGCACCGCATCGCGATCTCCTGCGCCCGCAGCATCTTGGGAATCGTCTCGGGCCACCAGCTGCCCGCCTTGACGGTGGCGTCGTTGGCCACCACGACCACGGGTCGACCGCCCACCTCGCCGACCCCCGTCACGACGCCCACTCCGGGGGCCTGGCCGTCGTACTGGTCGTGCGCCATCAGGAGGCCGATCTCGAGGAAGCCGCCGCCCGGATCGATCAGCAGCTCGATCCGCTCCCGTGCCGTCAGCTTCCCCTGGTCGTGCTGGCGTGCGATGCGATCCGGACCGCCACCCTCGCGAAGCCGGTCTTCGAGCGCACGGACCTCCTCCACCATCGTGCGCATGCGGGAGGTGCCGGGCATCAGGCCTCTTCGTCCGCTCGGTTCGTTTCGAACCACTCCCGGATGTAGGCCGCCGCTTCGCCGGTCGACGTTCCCGGTCCGAACAGCCGCCCGATGCCGCGGGACTGCAGCTCCTCCACGTCCTCCGGCGGGATGATCCCGCCCCCCGTGATCAGCACGTCGTCCATGCCGTTCTCTTTCAGGAGGTCCTGCACGCGGGGAAACAGCGTCATGTGCGCCCCGGACAGGATCGACAGGGCCACCACGTCCACGTCCTCCTGCAAGGCCGTGGCGGCGATCTTCTCCGGGGTCTGGTGCAACCCGGTGTAGATCACCTCCATGCCCGCGTCGCGCAGAGAGGCGGCAATCACCTTCGCACCGCGGTCGTGACCGTCCAGCCCGGGCTTGGCCACCAGCACGCGGATCTTTCTCTCAGCCATGACGGAATCGCTCCGGGTGGAGACGCGGTCGGCGACGGGAGGATTCGTCCGTCCCGCCGTCCTCAAGGTACCGGGCGAGCGCCCGGGTCAAAAGGCCACGGGCTCCTGAAACCGACCGTACACGACCTCCAGGGCCGCACGGATCTCCCCCAGCGTCGCGTAGCGGCGAACGGCGTCCAGCATCGGGGGCATCAGGTTCTCGCCGGCCCGTGCAGCGATGGTCAATGCCGCGAGCGATCGCTCGACCGCCGCACCGTCGCGGCTGCGCCTCAGGTCCGCCAGGCGACGGCTCTGCGCTTCGCCGGCCGACTCCCCGATCCTGAGAATCTCGATCCCGGACTCGTCGTCCTCGACGAAGGAATTGACGCCCACAATGGGGCGGCTCCCCGCCTCCACTTCGTCCTGGAATCGCCTCGCGGAGCGGGCGATCCTGGCCTGGAAGTAGCCGGACTCGATTCCGGCCACGACGCCCCCCAGCTCGTCGATCTCGGCGAAGATCTCCTCCGCCTGCCTCTCCAGGTCGTCCGTCAGGCTCTCGATGAAGTACGAGCCCGCGAGCGGGTCGATCGTGTTCGGAACGCCCGTCTCGAACGCCAGGATCTGCTGCGTCCGGAGCGCGATCCGCACCGCGTGCTCCGTGGGCAGAGCCAGTGTCTCGTCCATCGCGTTGGTGTGCAGCGACTGGGTACCGCCCAGCACGGCGGCCAGGCCCTGGTACGCGACCCGCACGATGTTGTTGTGGGGCTGCTGCGCCGTCAGCGTGACGCCGGCCGTCTGAGCGTGCGTGCGCAGGCGCCAGCTCTCCGGGCGCTTCGCGCCGTAGATCTCCTTCATGTGCCGGGCCCAGATGCGACGTCCCGCTCTGAACTTGGCGATCTCCTCGAAAAAGTCGTTGTGCACGTCCCAGAAGAAGGAGAGACGGGGGGCGAAATCGTCCACGTCGAGCCCGTGGGCGATCCCTTCCTCCACGTAGGTGAATCCGTTCTTCAGGGTGAAAGCGAGCTCCTCGACGGCCGTCGCGCCCGCCTCCCGGATGTGGTAGCCCGAGATCGAGATCGTGTTGAACTTCGGCGCGTGCTCGGCCGACCACTGGAAGATGTCGGTGATGACCCCGAGGGCCGGCCGCGGCGGGTAGATCCAGGCGTGCTGCGCCTGATACTCCTTCAGGATGTCGTTCTGGATCGTCCCCGTGACCTTCTCGAACGGCACGCCCTGCTTCTCCGCCGCCGCCAGGAGGAAGCAGTAGAGCATGATCGCCGGCCCGTTGATCGTCATCGAAACGGACACCCTGTCGAGCGGGATCCCGTCGAACAGGGTCTCCATGTCGGCGAGACTCGAGATGGCGACGCCGCACTTGCCGACTTCTCCCTCGGAGAGCGGATCGTCCGAGTCGTAGCCCATGAGCGTCGGGAAGTCGAACGCGACCGACAGGCCGGTGGTGCCGCGCGCGAGGAGGAACTTGTACCGCTCGTTCGTCTCCTCCGCCGTCGCGAAGCCCGAGAACAGGCGCTTCGTCCACAGGCGCGTGCGGTACATGGTGGCATAGGGACCGCGCGTGAACGGGTACTCTCCCGGCAGACCCACATCCTCGAGGTAGTCGCCGTCACGCCTGTCGAGCGGCGTGTAGAGGGCGTGGATCGGCTGTCCTGACACGGTCGTGAAGTCCGTGTCCTCGCGCAGGGGCGTCCCGGCGGCCGCCGACTCCCAGGCGGCCAGTCGCGCCTCGAGCTCGGCCAGCTCCCGGCGCCGGCGCTCCACTTCCCTCTCGAGGTCGACGGAGTCCGGGACGTGCCTATCCATCACGTGGCTCATCAGAGTTCCTTCCTCATCGCATGGGGCATGCCGCGGGGAGGAGCGCCAGGCTGCCGGCACGGCCGCCCCGGGCCGCTCGCGGTGGGCGCGGACCTGCGGAGTGGCGGCCACCGTGCTCGAATATACGCGATGTACGCGAAGCCGTTCCAGTTGGATGGCGGAAGGGCGGCCTGGACGGGAACTGATCTCAGCCCGGTGATCCCCCGAGTCGGTTGGCAAGCGCGCGCGCGATCTCGTAGGGCGAGGCTTCCGCCAGGTCCTCCCGGAAACTTGCGTCGCCGACCCACTCCTCCCACAGGGCCGCGGCCCGACGCTGGACGGATCGTTCGAGCACCCGGCGCGTGTGCTCGAGCGCCGCCAGGCGTCGCTGCTCGGCCAGCATGCCCGTGCTCTGGAGCCACTCGAAGTGCAGGTCCAGACGGTCCACCAGCTCGGCGACTCCCTCTCCGGCCGACGCCGAGCACTTGAGGACGGGCGCCTCCCAGTCCGCGAACGGCTCGGCCGATTCGTCCGGCGCGGCGGACCTTCCTTCCGCCGGCCCGCGTGTGGCGAGTGCGGACAGATCCACGCCGTGGTGCGCCGGCGCCGCTGCCATCGGGTTCCCCGCGCGGATCGCCTGCACGACTTCGATCTCCTTCTTCAAACGGTCCGCGCCCGGCCGGTCCGCCTTGTTCACCACGAAGAGGTCGGCCACCTCCATCAGGCCGGCCTTCATCGCCTGGATGCCGTCGCCTGACTCGGGCACGAGGACCACCACGGTGGAATCCGCGTTCGTCGCCACTTCGAGCTCGGACTGCCCCACGCCTACCGTCTCCAGCAGGATGTGGTCGAAGCCGAACGCGTCCATCAGGTCCGCCGCCTCGCGGGTGGTGGTGGCGAGACC
>CANPVW010000187.1 GCA_947581745.1 Candidatus Benthicola azotiphorus | reverse complement strand
CGCGCGCAAGGCGACCGGAGACTCCGACAGCAACTCCCTGACGGGACGATCCGGCGTTCCGGAAATGTGGCCGGAAGGCACTTTGAGGTCCTTCCTGATCCGGATCGAAGCGAGATCCACCAGGTCGAGCAGGGCCGCTCCCTCGAACCGGTGCTCTCCGATCAGGGTCCCCTTTCCGGCCTCGTACAGCCGGGTGGTAAGCACCGGCTCTTCCGCCGTACCGCCGATCGAGCCGACGACCAGGTAGTCCATGAACCTGGCCGTAACCGCTTCACGCTGGCGGGAGAGCGGCAGGTGAGACGGCTCGAACGGGCCCGCGGGGCCCAGTTCCTGAGCGAATCCGGGGATCGGGCGGATCCAGTCGTCCTGTTCCAGGTCCGCCACGAGCGACCACGGTGCCGCAACCTGGAGCCAGTCGAGCTCGCTCTCCTCTGACTCGTTCACGAAGGCGAACACGGCGACGGTCCGGGTGGCTTCCTTCGTCGGGATGGAGCGCTCCGTCGTCCGGCCTTCCTCATCGATGACCGTAACGGTGCTCGTGACCGGACCGAAGTCACGATCACGGAAGACCGCGTACAGCAGCCCTCCCGCGACGATCGCGTACAGGATGACGCCGGCCGAGGCAGGCCGCGTCCAGCGGACCCGACCCGGCTTCCCGAAGGCCCACGCCAGCAGACCCGCGGCCGGGAGCGACGACAGCCAGATCGCCCGGGCCAGGTCCGTGATGCGGGGTGACAGCACCCAGTGCCCAACCGCCCACGCGACGGCCTGCAGGAGGATCCAACCTCCGACGCACCAGGCCCCGGCGACAAGCGGCACCCGCCGGCGCATCAGTTCCTTCCAGAATCCCGACACAGGCCTCAAGTCCGATTCTCCGGATCAGCGCCCCGATCGCCCGGCCGAGGACTTCCGCGTGGCCGGGACGAGGTTTCGGTTGCATGTTACCGGTCGACAGGGCGGCAAGATCCCCGGTGGACGACGCTCGCCGCAAGCCCGGGCTGGAGGCGCATGACGACCACTCGATCATATCCCGGACCGCGCGCGAGCATGACTCCCGGGCGTCCGGACCGGACCCTCGAGGCGGACCACGCATCGTGAGCGGGCTTTCCGCCCATCTCGTCCTGTTCGCCGCCGGAACCGTTGCCGGCACGATGAACGTGCTGGCGGGCGGTGGCTCGTTCCTCACGATCCCGCTTCTGATCTTCTTCGGCCTCCCGCCGACCGTGGCCAACGGCACCAACCGGGTGGCCATCCTCGTGCAGAACGCGGGCGCGGTGTGGAGCTTCGAGCGGCACGGAGTGATGGACTCGGGCTGGATAAGGCGCGCGGCCCTGCCGGCGCTCGCGGGCGTCGGGCTCGGAAGCTGGGCCGCCATCCGTATCGGCGAGGCCTCGTTTCAGCGCGTCCTCGCGACGCTGATGGTCGTCTTCGCGCTCGCGATTCTCCTCGACCCCATCCGGACCCGTTTCTCGAGGCGAGGCGACATCGCCGGAGAACGCGCCGCGAGGGGCGAGGCCAGGGCTCTCCTGTCGGGCGTCGCGTTCCCGATCGCCTTCTTCGGCGTCGGGATCTACGGGGGCTTCGTTCAGGCGGGCGTCGGGTTCCTGATCGTGGCACTGGCGATGCTGGCGGGACTGGATCTCGTGAGGGGAAACGCCCTCAAGGTGCTCGTCGTGCTCGTCTACACCCCGGTGTCCCTGGTCCTGTTCGCGTCGGCGGGAAAGGTGGACTGGGGCATGGGAGCGGCGCTGGCGGCCGGGAACCTGGTCGGAGGTCTGCTCGGCACTCACCTCACCGTGCTCAAGGGTCACGCGTGGGTGAAGCGGGTGCTCGTTGCGATGATCCTCGTGTTCGCCGTGAAGCTGTGGGTGGCTCCGTGAGGTCAGTCAGTCCGTCATACCCGCCGCAGCCACGCTTCAGTTCTCCCCGGAGGGCGTTGAATAGCCCATCATCTCGTCGCGAACCGCTCTGAACTCGGTTCCCGTGCGCCAGTTCGGCCACGCATCTCCGGTGGCGAGGGAGTGGCCCACCGCGAACAGGAGGCGAAGGTCCTGGACGGCCCCATCCAGGTTCCAGGACGGGTCGTATTCGTCGGAGGGCTTGTGATAATTATCGTTCGTGTATTCGTCCCGTCGTGCACGAGCCCACTCCTCGCCGTGCTCCAGATCCTGGATTCCGGCATCGGGATACAGCGACGGAACGCCCCGCTTCGCGAACTCGAAGTGATCGGAGCGGTAGTAGGACCCCTTCTCCGGCTCCGGGTCGGGCGCCAGCGTGCGGCCCGCGGCCCCGGCAGCTTCCCGGAGCACATCGTCGAGCTCCGACATCCCGTATCCGACGACCGTGAGATCGCTCGTCGGACCCCAGATGTTCAGGCCGTCGAGATTGATCGTGGCGACGGTCTCGGCGAGCGGATACACGGGGTGTGACGCGTAGTACGCCGATCCGAGCAGGCCCTGCTCTTCTGCCGTGACTGCCAGGAACAGGACCGAGCGAGCCGGGGCGCGCTTCAGGCCGGCGAAGGCGGCGGCGATCTGCAGCACGCCGGATGTGCCGGACGCGTTGTCGAGCGCGCCGTTGTAGATGCTGTCCGCACCGACGGCCGGATCCGTTCCCAGATGGTCCCAGTGTGCCGTGTAGATCACCAGCTCCTGCGGCCTCTGCGACCCGCGCAGGAGGGCAAGCACGTTTCGCGACGTCGAGCGTCCGATCGCGTTGCGCAGACTGAGCGTCACCTGCAGGCCGAGGTCGTAGGGAGTGAAGTCGCGAGTGGCAGCTTCAGCGGCGCGCAGATCGAAGTCGAGCCGCGCCTGCGCGAACAGGGTGCGAGCCGTCTCCTCGGAAATCCAGCCCTCGACTTCGACGGAAGGCTGATCTCCCCGCTCGGCCAGCATGAAACGCTCTCCAGACCAGCCGGCCTCGACCACGGCCCATGGATAGCCGGCGGGGCCCGTCTGGTGGACGACCAGCACACCGTCCGCTCCGTGACGCGCCGCTTCCTCGTACTTGTACGTCCAGCGACCGTAGTAGGTCATCGCCCGTCCGTTGAACAGCGCGGTGTCGCCCGTCGCATAGCCCGGATCGTTCACCAGGACCACGATCGTCTTGCCCCGCACGTCGATCCCGTCGTAATCGTCCCACCCGAACTCGGGGGCCACGATTCCGTACCCGACAAACACGAGCTCCGAGCTCTGGAGACCGGTCTGCTCGACCACCTGCTCGGTGACCGCCACGAAGTCCGACCCGTGCTGGAGACGATTCACGGTCCCCCGACCCCGGATCACGGCCCCCATGTCGGGATCAGCGGAAAGAGAGACGAGGGGAACTTCCTGAACCCAGCTGGAGCCGTTCCCCGGCTCGAGTCCGAGCGCTTCGAATCGCCCGGTCAGGTATCGGACCGTCCGCTCCTCGCCCCAGGACGCTGGGGCGCGCCCGCCCATCGAATCCGCTGCGAGGTCCCGAATTCCCCGCCCGAGCCCGGCTGCGGTGATCGTCTCCGCAGCCGCATCGAAGCCGTCGCCCCGCTCGCATGCGGTGAGAGCCAGGACGGCTCCTATCGCGCACAGCGACACGCCTGTGGATGGGAGGTGTCGGATCATGTATCCTCATCCTTGTCGAAGTTCTCGCGGGCCCGAGGCGCCGGCCGCCGGAACCGACAATGTACAGGATGCGCGCCATCTCGAAACTCGAGGTCGAAGGACAACGAATCCCGGGAGGTCCCGGTTGAAGCGTGT
>CANPVW010000186.1 GCA_947581745.1 Candidatus Benthicola azotiphorus | reverse complement strand
GCCCCTTCAGGTCTCTGGATGTCACGGATGCCGAAGCCGTGGCGGACGTGATCCGGGCACACGGGGCGGACTGCGTGTACCACCTGGCCGCCCTGCTCTCGGCTCGTGGAGAGAAGGCGCCCCAGAAGGCCTGGGCGGTGAACATGGGGGGCCTGTACAACGTGCTCGAGGTGGCGCGAGAGGAAGGCTGTGCCGTGTTCACGCCGAGCTCGATCGCCGCGTTCGGTCCCTCCACTCCGCCCGATCCCACCCCCCAGGACACGATCCAGCGTCCGAACACGATCTACGGCGTGTCCAAGGTCGCCGGAGAGCTCCTGAGCGACTACTACCATCATCGGTTCGGGGTCGATGCCCGGGGCGTCCGATATCCCGGGCTGATCTCGCACGTCACGCCGCCCGGTGGCGGCACCACCGACTTCGCGGTGGAGATTTACTACGAAGCAGTGAAGCGCGGAGAGTACACGTGCTTCGTCGGTCCCGAGACTCAGCTCGACATGATGTACATGCCGGATGCGATTCGCGGTTCGATCGAGCTGATGGAAGCGAGCCCGGACCGTCTCATCCATCGGAATGCCTTCAACATTACGGCGATGCAGGTGACTCCCGAGTCGCTGGCCGCTTCCATCAGCGACCATGTTCCGGGATTCCGCCTGAGTTACGAAGTGGATCCGGTCCGACAGGCGATCGCCGATTCGTGGCCGCGCCGGATCGACGACCGGGTGGCCCGGGAGGAGTGGGGCTGGATTCCCGAGTACGACCTGGCCTCGATGACCGCCGACATGCTCGCGCATCTGCGGGCCAGACTCGAGTGAGCGAGCGCCGCGCGGTGCGGCGCCCGCCAGACGATAGAAGAAGAGGGGTTTGACATGAAGCGCACGACTGCCGAAGCCGCGGTGTCCGTCATCGAATCCGGGAACCGCGTGTTCATACACAGTGTCGCTGCGGCGCCGGGCCGCCTGATCGAGGCGATGACGGCTCGTGCCGCGGAGCTCAGAGACGTGGAAATCGTCCACCTGCACACGGAGGGGCCGGCGCCCTACGCGGCTCCGGAGATGATCGGGAGCTTCCGGGTGAATGCCCTGTTCGTCGGAGCCAATGTTCGGGAGGCGATCAACAGCGGCGACGCGAGCTACGTCCCGGTGTTCCTGAGCGAGACGCCCCAGCTGTTCCGCCGCAAGATCCTCCCGCTGGACGTGGCGCTGATCCAGACTTCGATGCCTGACCTGCACGGATTCTGCTCTCTGGGAGTCTCGGTGGACTGCAGCCGCGCGGCGGTGCAGACGGCCCGGCGCGTGATCGCGCAGGTGAATCCGAACATGCCTCGCACGCACGGTGACAGCATGATCCACGTCAACGAGATCGACGACTTCATCGAGGTCGACGATCCGCTGCCCGAGGTACCCCGGCCGGTCCTCGGAGAGACGGAGCACAGGATCGGTCGCTACTGCGCGGAGCTGATCGAGGATGGAGCGACGCTGCAGATGGGCATCGGCGCCATCCCGGACGGCGTTCTCGGCGCGCTCACGAACCACAAGGACCTCGGGATCCACACGGAGATGTTCTCGGACGGGGCGATCGATCTCATCGAGGCCGGGGTGATCAATGGAAAGAAGAAGCGCACGCACCCGGGAAAGGTGGTCGCCACGTTCGTGATGGGCACGCGTCGCGTATACGACTTCATCGACGACAACCCGCAGGTGGCGATGCTGGACGTCGGATACACGAACGACACGGCCGTCATACGGAGGAACCCGCGCGTGACGGCGATCAACAGCGCGATCGAGGTGGATCTCACCGGCCAGGTGTGCGCCGACTCGATCGGCACGAGGCAGTACTCCGGCGTCGGGGGGCAGATGGACTTCATCCGTGGAGCCGCCCTGTCCGATCGGGGCAAGCCGATCATCGCGCTTCCGAGCACCACGCGAAAAGGGGAATCCAGGATCGTTCCATACCTCAAGCAGGGCGCCGGCGTGGTCAGCACACGCGCCCACATCCACTACGTGGTCACCGAGCACGGGGTGGCCGACCTGTACGGCAAGAATCTCAGGCAGCGCGCGCGGGCCCTGATCGAGATCGCGCACCCGGATCATCGTCCGTTCCTCGAGGAGATGGCCGCGGAGCGCTTCGAGAAGTGGAGCGAGGCCGTTCCGGCCTGAGACGGGGGGTTCACATGCGGATCGCGACGGCGATGCTGGTGTCCGGGATGTTCCTCCTTCACGCGACCCTCGCGGTAGGCCAGGAGTCGATCGGTGATTTCTACCTGTTCGAGCGCCCGGATCCGGCATCGGGCGTTGACCTGACATCGATCACCACGCTGGCGGACGAGAGCTTCGTGTCGGGGGCCGGAGGACTGACCTTCCGTTGTGCGAAGGCGGGTTTCGAGCTGGTGGTCACGGCCTCCTACCTGGGGCGAAGGCCCAGCACGCCGGTGCGATACTCGTTCGGCGGGGAGGAGCGCTCACCGGCTGCCTGGACTCTGCGACCTTCCGGAATGGCCGCCGTCGCGCCACCGGAGGTTCGAGAGGACTTCGTGAACCGCGCCCTGGAAGCGAGCGCGGCCGGAGAGTCGGCGGTCATCCGGGTGAGCGACTTCCAGATGAGCTCGCACACCTACACGTTCCACCTGGACGGTCTGGCCGAGGCGCTGGCTCGTCTGAGCTGTCGGTGAAGCTCGCGTCACGTCCGGGGCTTCTCGATCTCCAGCTCCACCGTCAGGATGCGGTGCGGTCCGAGTTCCAGGTCCACCCGCTGACGATCCGAGCGGAGCGGGTCGGTACGCTCTTCCAGGAGATCGACGAGCCAGGCGGCGGTGATTCCGGCGTCGGTGAGAAGCGCCTCTTCTATCGCGTGCGGGTAGGGGTTGTACAGTCGCACGACGAGGGAATCTCGCGTCTGATGACGTTTGATCGCCGTGATCGTCGCCCGGCCCGACCCCTGACGGACAAGGCTCCGGCCGCCGGTCGCACTGCCGGCCAGCACTCCCTGGACCGTAACAGGATCCACCCTGTAGGACCGGCTGGACTCGCGTACCTCCGCATCCCGGAAGTCTCCACGGAAGGACAGGATCGCGTACCGGAAGACGTGCTGCCCGGCGCACTGCGCGGCGGGAGTGTGGAGAGTCGGCCCCGC
>CANPVW010000185.1 GCA_947581745.1 Candidatus Benthicola azotiphorus | reverse complement strand
TCACGAGTATCCGAGCGATTCGCGCCGGCTCGTCATGCCTCCGGTCGCCAGCATCCCAATGGGCCTCGTCGCCTGGCTCATTATTTCCACGATCCTGGCAGAGTCGGCGATTCCGACCTTCGCGGGGCTGCTCACCGGCTACCTGATCTACGACAGCACCCATTTCGTGGTGCACCATCGGTCCGTTCCCACTCCCTTCGGCAAACTGCTGAAGAGGACTCACATGCGGCACCATTTCCTGGATCCGGACGAGAACTACGGGGTGAGTTCACCGCTGTGGGACATCGTCTTCGGGACATATGGCGGTAAGAAGACCACCGCTCGTGCGTAAGACTTCCCGGCTATTCACGCTCGCGATCGGATTCCTCGCCGCGCCGGTCGCGGGCGCCTGTGACGGTGCCGCGACCGGGAACGCTGACGTCCCGGCCGCACTCCGAATCGCCACGTTCAACATCCGGGAATTGAGCACGGACCGTCTGACCGACGTGGATGGGATGGGGACCGGACTCGATCCGGGGGCCGTCGCAGCAGCAGTAGTCGTATGCGAGGCAAAGCCGGACTTGCTCGTCCTGAACGAAATCGATTTCGACTGGCGGCGTCCTGACGATCCGACCATCAACGCCCGTCGGTTCGCGAATCACTACCTGTCCGTGGGTCCGGACTCGATCGTGTACCCGTATGCCTACTCCGCACCGAGCAACACGGGAGTCCTGTCCGGCCTGGACCTGAACGGAGACGGGATCATCGCCTCTGATTCGGATCGAGGCACCCGGGAATACGGCGACGACTCGTTCGGCTTCGGAACGTACCCGGGGCAGTACGGAATGGCCGTGCTGTCACGCTTTCCGATCGACGCGGAAGGCGCGAGGACGTTCCAGCGATTCCGCTGGGCGGATCTTCCCGGGCAACACATGCCGCCCGGATACCTGACTCCCGAGGCAGAGGCGATCTTCCGGCTCTCGAGCAAGTCGCACTGGGACCTGCCGGTCATCATCGGCCCGGATACCCTTCACCTCTGGGTGAGCCACCCGACTCCGCCCGCCTTCGACGGGCCCGAGGACCGGAACGGACGCCGCAACTTCGACGAGATCATGTTCTGGGTCCTGTACCTCGACGGGAATGATCGGTTGGTCGACGACCGGGGGATGGCAGGAGGTTACAGATCCACGTCCCCGTTCGTGATCGCCGGCGATTTGAACGCCCGCCCGGGAGATGAGGACGTCGTGTACGAAGGAGTGTCGGCGATCGACCAGCTTCTCCAGAATCCCCGGATCCAGGATCCGGATTCCGCGAACCGGATCACGGCCCACTGGCTCGGCGGTGTGCGCGTCGACTACGTGCTGCCGAGCTCGGATCTGCGTGTGATTGGCATGGGCGTCGTCGATCCACCCCTGTCGGCCGATTCAACCCTCGCTCGGGCAGCGGAAACCGCGTCCGATCACCGCCTCATCTGGGTGGATGTTCGCTGGCCGCCGGCACCGCTTGAACCGTGACCTCGCTCGACCATCGGAGTGCTTGAATGTCCAGCCCCATCCGTCTGATCGCACTCGTCCTGGTCCTCGGGGCGGGCGCCGCGCTGGCAACTGCGCTTTCCGGTTCTCGCGGCTCAGCACGCGCCCGGGAGCTCGGAAGCGTCGTCTTCTTCCACCCCGACGGAATGGGGGTGAACACCTGGGGTGCGGTGCGCATGATGACCGTCGGGCCGGACGGCCGCCTCAACTGGGACCAGCTGCCCTACATGGCCGTGTACACGGGTCACATGAAGGACAGGCTGACGTCCACGTCGCACGGTGGAGCCACGACTCACGCGTACGGAGTGAAGGTGCTCGCCGACAGCTATGGCATGGACGGCACCGAGCCGCTGACCGCGGCGTCCGGGTTCCACGGGAGCATCCTGCAGGAAGCGCAGGCGGCCGGCCTCGCGGTGGGGATGGTGAACAGCGGCACGATCACGGAGCCCGGGTCCGGCGCGTTCGGGGCCAGCGTTCCGCAGCGCACCCAGCACGAAGAGATAGCCCGCCAGTTCCTGGAATCCGGGGCCGAGGTGATCCTGGGCGGGGGAGAAAGGTACTTCCTCCCCGAGGGAGTGGCGGGTGTCCACGGCCCGGGAGTCCGTGCCGACGGACGTGATCTGGTGGCCGAAGCCGTGGAGCACGGCTACACGGTCGTGCGCACGCGCGCTGAGCTCCTGGAGCTGGCGGACACGGTAACGCAGGTCCTCGGCCTGTTCGCCGAGTACCACACCTTCAACGATCTGCCCGAAGAGCAGCTGGTCGAGAAAGGCCTGGTCGCCTGGCCGCCGGAGGCGCCGACCATAGCGGAGATGGTGCAGGCGGCGCTCGACGTCCTGTCGCGCAGCGGAAGGCGGTTCTTCCTGGTGGCTGAAGAGGAGGGCACGGACAACATGTCCAACGCCAACAACGCCTCGGGCGAAATCCAGGCGGGCCAGCGTGCGGACGAAGCCATTGGCGTGATCCGGGAGTACGTCTCGGCGCACCCGGAGACCCTGATGGTCATGACCTCCGACAGTGACGCAGGCGGAATGCAGGTGTTCGGGGAACCGTTCCCGGCCGACACCGTTCCGGCACGGGCCTCGAACGGGGCCCCGATGGACGGGGTCGAGGGCACGAACGGCAGGCTCTTCCTGGCTCAGCCCGACGCCAACGGCGTGCGACACCCGTTTGCTATCACGTGGGCGCAGTATCACGACGTGAGCGGCGGCATCCTGATGAAAGCGGTCGGTCTGGGAGCGGAGCAGCTCCACGGCACGATGGACAACACGGATATCTACCGGGTGATGTACTCGGTGCTGTTCGGTCCGCTCTCGAGCTGAGCGGTGATGTGGACCCGGAGCCAGGCCCTCCTACATCGGCGTCCGCCGGAATAGCGAGTGCTGTGCGAGCGGCGTGACGCGCGCCCCCGCCGAGAACCCTCGAAGCACGACCGGTCCGGCCCACCGCTCGCCGTCCGTTACCGTGCCGTCGGCCCTCTCGCGGCTCACGATCACCAGGAGCTGGTCCTGGTCGGTCACGCCCGTCAGCTCGCCCGCCGGTTCGATCGAGCCGAGGTCCACGACGGCGTCCATCGCCGGAGTCGTGAGCCAGACTCGATATGTCTCGCCCTCCACCGTCGGAAGCCCGGACACCTCGATTCGCAGGTCGTAGACGACACGGCCTTCCGCGTCCACCGATACGCCGAAGGGCGACCACGGCTGCCTGAGATAGGCCATCCCGGCCGCTCCCTCGTTGCCCATCGTCGGGAACAGGGGGAACCGATCAGGAAAGGCCACGGCTGTCGCTTCCTTCGGGGGCCTGTCCATCGACTCTGAAGTCGGCACCGGTCCGAAGGAGGGCCACGGCAGGAGCAGCGGCCCCACGCCCATGAGCGTGAAGCCGACTCTCCAGCCGAAGGTGGAACCGCTCATCCGCCGCAACTACGGAACCAGCCCCTGCGGGCCGTGATCCCAGTCCTGCACGCTCGAGATGTTGGGCATCCCGTAGTCCGCGCCGTTCCAGCCGTCGAATCCATCCATCCGCATGACCCACAGTCCCGTGACCATGTCGCTGACCACGATGAGTCCGTCGTAGTTCCGGACGTCGATGCCGAACGCGCCGTTGAAGTCACTCTCGCCCACGGGATTGCCGCTCGAGAGCCCGAGGTCGAGCGCCAGACCCGCCTTCTCCGGTCCCAGGTAGGTGTCGTACCAGGCTACGCCCTCCGGGTTCTCCGGGTCGCTGATGTCGAACACGTCGATCCCGTCCTTGTAGGACGACACGAACACGTACGGATAGCGCATCTCGTTGTTGTGCGAGAGCGCCTTGTAGTTGCGCGTCCAGGCGCTCAGCTCGGACGTGATCCGTGCCTTTCCGCCGTGGATTCCCTGGTCGAGGTCGTAGATGCGGATCGGCGAGTACCTGTACTCCGTCTGGCCGACTCCGATCTTCGCGTCCGGGGTGGCGGTGAGCGTGTGGGCGATGGTGACCCCCATCACGCCGACGATCGACGTGATCAGCTGCGGATTCGTCGGGTCCGTGATGTCGTACATGTAGTAACCGTCCAGCCCCGAGCCGTACAGGATGTCCCGTTCGCTCTCCGGATCCCAGGCCACGTAGAAGTCGTGGTAGCCCGCCATCGAGCCGTACGGCGAGTCCATCGCGGTGGACGGCCACGGCACCTGCCCGATCAGGCCGTAGTCCTCCGCCCCGTCCAGGAAGGCCGCCAGGTCGTACAGGTTCGCGTGCGGACCGCTGGTCGTGGCGACCATGATCGGCTTTCCGGACGAGTGCTTGTACGCCCAGATGTTATGGAATCCGGAGGGCGTGTCCGGGGCCCGGATCCGGCCGACCTCTTTCACGGTCGACGCGTCCGGCAGCCCCGTGACGTCGAACACCACCGCGCCGAGGTCGGTGTCAGGTCCCCCGAAGAACTGCACCGACTGAATCACGTAGTACCGGCCATCGTGCTTGAAGTACTTGGTATCCATGCCGCCGAGACCGATGTGCAGCTCGGGGTCCTCGATGCGCCACTGGTATAGAAGCTCCGGGTTCGCCGGGTCCTCGATCGAGACGATGTCCATGCCCTTGGTGGGGCCCAGAACGCGCGCCAGGTAAGCGTAAGGCCGGCCCGGCTCCTGCTCGATCTCGACGTCGGTGTAGCTGATCTCGAGCCCATCGTCCGACTGGAGGCGTCCGACGACCTCCATGTTGTCCGTGCCCGGTGCGTCAGCCGTGCCCTGCGCGAACGCCGCGGGTATCGTGACCAGCAGGGCCACTACCGCCGCGCCCGCGCTCCAGACAAGCGTCCTCGTTCTCATTCCCGACCTCCGTGAGGGGTTCCGCGGCCCGCTCGCTCCCGCGACGCGCCGGCTTCGATTCCGCCGTCAGCCCTCTGGCTCGACGGCGAACGCCATCATCATTCCTGCCTCCAGGTGTTCCGCGATGTGGCAGTGAAGCATCCAGTTGCCGGGATTCGTGACCTCCAGCAGCAGGTCCACCGTCGAGCCCACCGGGAGCAGGGCCGTGTCCTTCCATACCAGGTTCTCGTTCGGCACTCCATCGCGCGCCAGCACCAGGAAACGCTGTCCGTGCAGGTGGATCGGGTGGTTCATCGGATGGAACGCGTCAGGGTCGTTGCGGAGCCGGATCTTCACCACGTCTCCGACCTTGAAACGCCAGTCGATGTCCATGTTCTCCGCGCCCGTCCGCAGGTCGCGCAGGATCCAGCGCACCTCGTTCGAGGTCGAGAGCCAGTTCATGTGCGACATGACGTCCGTGAACTCGACCGGGGACCGGTACACCGTGTCGATCGCAATGAACTGCATGACCTGGACGGGCAGGTCATGGATGTCCACCGTGAGCAGGAGCTCGCGGTCGACCGGGGCATCCAGGTACCTCCGGTACGGTTCCACCTCGCGCCGTACTTCCTCGTCCACGTGCAGGGCGCGAAACGACTCGCTCCGGTCGGGCGTCGCGATACCCTCCGATACGTGCACGCGACCGAGGGTGTCGGAAGCGGAAAAGAACTTCCCCTGCATGTGGTTGAGCGCCGTGATGCGGCTGGTCAGCGCGTACTCGCCCGGTTCCTCGAACATCACTTCGACCACGTAGCGCTGCGCCGGAGCGATCGCCACGCTGTGCACGAACATCTCCTTCTCGAACCGGCCGATGTCGGCTCCCACGAGCTTCATGGGCGCGGCGCCGAACGAGAGGTTGAACGTGCGGGTGTTTGAGACGTTGGTGAAGTAGAAGCGGATAACCTCCCCGGTCTTCGCCTCGAGTTCGTACGTCTGCTCGCCGTTGATCAGAAGAACGTTCCCGAACCGGCCCATGATCGAAAAATTCGCGCCCTCCCGCCCGAACGGCACGATCTCCCCGTTGTCGACCAGGATGTCGTCCAGGATGACGACTTCCTCCCGGTGCACGGGATCGTCGTACGACGGCCGGTCGGGACGGACCAGCATGTTGCCGTACAGTCCGAGGTCCTGCTGGATGTCCTCGCGCACGTGTGGGTGGTACCAGTAGATGCCGGCATCCGGAAAGCGGATCGTGTAGTCGAACGTCTCCCCGGGCTGAACGGGATCCTGGGTCAGGCCGGGCACCCCGTCGAACCGGTTGTCGAGGCGCAGTCCGTGCCAGTGAACCGTGGTCTCCAGGTCGATCCGGTTGGTGAACCGGACGTGGATCTCGGCGCCCTTCCTCACCCTGATGAGCGGGCCGGGAATCTGCCGGTTGAACGCGTACATCACGAACGTCCTGCCGGCCACCATCTTCCGAACCAGCGATGCCTCGAGCGCCAGGGTGTCGCCGTCCGCCAGGTCCAGGATTTCGCGGGGCCCGGCCATCGGCAGGGACGCGGGATCCACACCCTCACCCGGCAGGAAGTCGGCGACGGACGGCCGGGCGCTCTTCACGCCGGGCAGCATCGGGTTACGGATCATCGGCATGATCATCGCGGCCGACGGCATCACCGGAAGATCGCCGTCCGCGCCGTGATGCCCGTGGGGCATCTGTTGTGCTGCTCCCGCCGTCGGCGAGACCAGGGTGACGCAGGCAAACCAGCACGAGATGGCGCCTGAGCGGACGGACATTCGAGCCGCGATGGATTTCACGGGTGCCAAGGGCACCCTCGATTGCCTTCGGTCATGTGTGCGTCAGCCTCGGCGATTGACGGTCGCCCATCCTAAACGAACGGACGGGGACTGTCTACCGGGGATCCACCACGGGGTTCCGAGATGCACCGCGTCGGGAGGTAGTTCGACGGGGGGCGAGGCCCGGGCGAGGCGTTCATCCGACGCCTCGCCCGGTGAAGCGAAACGCTAGTCGATCCTCTCGGACGTGACGGTCCACGTATTGCCGTTCTCAGGGTTCGTGAACACACGGACCATCTTGTTGCCCTCCAGCGTGATCTTCGACTCAGAAGCACGCTGCTCGTTCATCGCGTTGGGGCTCTTCGAGATGGTGGTCGTCGATGTCATGGTGGACCCGGACAACGAATAAGTTCCGGCCGACGCCCTGACAGGCCTCCAGGCCTCGAGGAGCTGTTCGTCCGTGGGATCTTCGGGCAAGTCTTCCCGTACACCTTCTCCCGCAATCCTGAGGGAGGCCCAATGACCGTCCGAGAAGACGACAATGTTCGGCCGGTCCTCGTCGCGCGTCCAGGTCGTGTCCTGCAGTTCGGCGTGCACCTGAACCGTCTTCCAGGCGCCGTTCAACGTCGAAGCGTCGAGAGTCGTTTCCGGCGCAGGCCGGAACGCGAGGAGGACCCCGGCGACGGCGATCGCTGCCATGGGAACGAGGAGTCTGCGCATGTGAAGCCTCCTGGGATTGGAAGAAGAGTGGTCTTCCCAGAAACGCGGAAATGAAGCGGAAGGTCAAGGGAGCCGGTCAACGGAGCCGGGGCCGGCGCGCGCGATTCAGACGTCCAGCTCACCGCTGATGAAATTGGGGATCTCCACATCAGCGACGCTGCCGTAGTGGGCGCGGACGACCTGAATCCCATCGGGATCGCCGACGATGCTGAGGCGATCACCGGCCTGGATCACCGTGCTGCCGTTCGGAATCAGGACCTCTCCATCGCGCCGCACCAGAGCCACCAGAGTGCCGGCTGGCCACTTTACCTCGCGGAGCTCCATCCCGACGAGCGCGGATGAGGCTCCGTGCTGCTCCACTCCCAGGGAGATGAATCTCTCGTCCCTCAGTATGATCTCCCGGAAATCCGCTTCGTCCGTTGCCAGCCAGGCGTCCATGAAGTCGTCGTCGTCCGCCCGCCCGGCGATCCCGGCCAGCAATCGCAGATGCTGCCCGGGGTTCGCCTCGGGGCTCACCAGGAAGAAGACGGCGTGGATCGACGCACCGTGCCGCGTGTCGGTAAACTGGTCGCCCACTTCGATCGTCAACCCGCTTACCGAGCGCGCGAGGACCATCTCCGGCGCGGTAGCCTCCGGGATCCGCAGGTGAGGCAGGGCCGTACCATGCGACACGGGCGTGGCGCCGGTCCGCGTGCCACGCAAGAACCCTTCTGCCAGGTGTTCGGCACTTGCCGGAAGGCGCTGCGCCAAACGGGCGGCCGCACGGCGGGTGGCATCCTCGAACGACTCTCCGGGCCCGAGGTCCAAAGTGAAGGCCCGGGCCACCACTTCGTCGAACGCGTCCTCCGCTCGCACGCCCTTTTCCTTCAGGATCCCGCGAAGCTCGGGATCCAGGCCTTCGAACCGGCCCTGCCCCAACCGCTCGAACCAGTGCAGCAGAGCGCCGCTCCGCACGACGCGGCCACGAGCGTAGTGGAAATACCAGGCCAGACACGCCCCCACGAGGCCCACCGCGAACACGATCGGCATCAATCCCATCACGGCGATCAGCAGCGCCGGGGCGAGTAGGCCCACGAGCTGCACCCACGGATAGCCGGGTGACCGGAAGCCCGGATCGTAAGCCTCGATCCCGCTTTCCCTCATCACGATGACGGCGAGGTTCACGAGGGCGAAGATCAGAAGGAGGAAGGTGCTGGCGAGCTTGGCCACCCCTTCGACGTCCAGGGTCAGAATCACGGAGGCCATCAAGGCACCGGTGGCGACCAGGGCCAGCGTCGGTGATCCGTGGCGGCTCAGTCTGCCGAAGGCATCGGGGATCAGTCTGTCACGGCCCATCGCGAGCGGATAGCGGGAGGCTGCCAGGATTCCCGCGTTTCCTGCCGCAGCCAGCCCGGCGATCGCCGGTACGAGGACCAGGCCGAGTGCGAGAGAATGGGGCAACCACCCGAACAGCCTCTCCCCTGCCGTGGCCAGGGGCGTGTAATCGGCGTGGAATGCGTCGGATGGGATCGCCCTCGTCATCAGCCACACGCCGACGACGTACACCGCCGATGCCGTCAGCAGGGCCAGCAGCATCCCCAGCGGGAGGTTGCGGTCGGGGTTTCGGACTTCTTCGGAGATGCTGGCCACCTTGATCGGTCCGGCGAACGAGATGAACACGAGGCCGATGGTGAATGCGAGTCCTTGACCACCGTGCGTGAGGAACGGTTCCGGAGTGCCCTCGAACGCCGGACTCCCGGGGCCTCCGGCAAGCGCCACGACTCCCTGGACGAGCAGGAGGGCGAGGAATCCGAGCACCAGGACGACCAGAACGCGCAGAAGTCCGCTGGATTCCTTCGCCCCGAGCACGTTGAGGACCACGAAGACGAGCGTCAGCGCGAGCGCGACCGTGCGGGCAGGGTAGTGCACGAAGAGCGCCACGTAATAGCCCATGCCGATCAGGGCGAAGGCGCTCTTCAGCACGAGGACCAGCCAGGTGCCGAGTCCGCCCACCGTTCCGACGATCGGACCGAGACTTCGGTCCAGGAAGTAGTAGACGCCGCCCGCCCTGGGCATGGCGGTCGCGAGTTCCGCCTTGCTCAGCAGAGCCGGAAGGACCAGCAGGCTGGCCAGGAAGTACGCGAGCGTCACGGAAGTGCCCGTCTTGGAAGCCGCGATGCCCGGGAGCAGGAAGAAGCCTGCGCTCAGCATGGAGCCGGTCCCGATGACGTACACGTCGAGCAGGGTGAGTTCCTTGCTCAGACGGTGGGTTTGCGTGGCGGGCATGAGGTCTCCTGCCAGAGCTGGACGCTTCCGGGGACGCCGTTTCGAATCTAGGGCGGCCGGGCGCTGTGCGCGCGGTGCGTGCGGAAACCGATCCGCGACTGCCTCCGGCCTAGTGCCAGGTCGCCCCGACCGTGAAGAGGAGCAGGCTGGCCCCGTCTCCCTCGGTGCCCGTGTAGACGAAGTCCAGCGCCGGCGTGATGAAGAAGTTGCGGGCCACCTGGATGTCGTAGCCGAGACCCGCCCCGAGCCCGATCCCGCCATCGTCCTCGCTGACGTTCGCGGCGACGCCCGGCGGGAGAAACGGCAGGTAGTAGGTGGTCTCGACGGTGCGACCGGCGAACCCGGCGCTCCCCTTGACGTAGAAACCGCCCTTCGGGCTCGGGAAGTACATCGCGGTGAACATCATGGCGCCACGCGCGATCTGGACGTCGGCCTGATCCGTGCCCCATCCGATCAATTCGCCCCCGATGAGAAGCTGCTGACTCGGGCTGCCGCCCATCCTGAGGAAACCAGATCCACCGAACTTCGCGTCCCCATCGAAAAAATCCTCCCCGAGGACCGTACCGCCCCCGAAACCGAAGCCGATCCAGTAGCCCTCGTGGACCGCCGTGCGCTGAGCCCGGACGGGCGTCGCCGCCAGCAGCATCAGAACCGCCGTCGCAATCGCACTTCCGACCACACGCTTCTTCATCAGATTGCTCCCTCGATATGGCGTGAGGCGCCACCGGGGTAATTTGAAGGAGATCCGCCACCACCCGATCGATCCGTCACGGAGGCGAGCATGGCCGATGCATCCCGGGATTTCTCACAGGCTACCCCTGCCGACGGCCCCCGTTCCGAAGGCGCACGGCCGGGTTGGGGCCGGCGGGACGTCCTCAAGACACTGGCGG
>CANPVW010000184.1 GCA_947581745.1 Candidatus Benthicola azotiphorus | reverse complement strand
TGACCGGTGACGAGGCATACAGCATCTCGGAGCGGTCCTTGCGAGGCCAGTTCGAGGGAATCCACCAGGCTCGCGGGTTGTCCGCGAACGCGAACTCCGTGAGCTCGTCCATGACCTCGAACTCTCCGAGGGCCGGCTGCTCCGGAAGCTCGTAGCGGAACCCGATCCCGTCGTCGAACACCCGGAACACGACGTCGAACCGGCGGCCGGGGCCCGCCGTCTCGGCGATCGACGCCCGCAGCTCGTTGTAGTGGTTCCTCACGTACCGCACTTCGCCCCACGGCTGTTCCCACAGCCGGTCGAGCGAGTCGCGCGCGACCTCCGTGATCTCCAGGCCGCTGCGCAGGGGCGGTGCATCCTTGAACTCGAAGCCGAGGCGCGAGGGAAGGAGGAGCGTCCGGCCATCACGATCGACGCGATAGAACAGGCCGCTGCGTCGGGCTTCGATGGTGACCACCGTGCGGCCGTCGGGAGAGGCGACCCGCGGGGGCTCCTGGGCCGGCGACACCGGGGCGATCGCCAGCAGCGTGCCGCATGCGGCGACGCTTATCCAACCAATTTTACGATATTGTCTTGCATACATTGTCTTCATGTCATTTCTATCGGCTCACCCGGCCAGGCCCGCCGTGCTGAACAGGAAGTAGAACAGGAGCGCCGTGGCGATCACGATCACTCCACCGATCTTCGCGGTGCGTGACGAGTCCAGCGCGATAGCCGTGTTCTGCTCGAACACGACCGGCTGGGCGAGCGGCTTCACGAGCGTGATCCCCGCCATCACGACGAGGCACAGCGCGAAGCACACGGCCATACGGTTGAGGAACTGGAGTTCCGGTACGGCCACCTTGAGCAGGCCGTACGCCGCGATGTTGGTCAGCAGACCTGCCGTGCCGCACACCGCGGGCCCGCGCCGGATCACCAGTCCGAACGCGAATACCGCCAGGATGCCCGGCGAGATGAACCCCTGCCCTTCCTGGATGATCGTGAAGATGCTGTTGCTGATCGCCGGGTTCCCGAGCTGCGGGGCGAGCAGCACCGCCACGATCCCGAAGGCCACGACGGCGAAGCGGCCGACCGTCACCGTGCTCTCCTGGCTCGCCGTCGGCTTGATGAACTTCTTGAACACGTCCATCGAGAAGATCGTCGATGCGGCGTTCAGCATGGCGGCGAGCGAGCTCACCACGGCGCCGAGGAGCGCCGCGAGCACGAAACCGACGATGCCCACGCCCTGTGGCAGCACGTGACCCAGCAGCTGCGCCAGGGCCGTGTCGTACTTGTAGGCGATCATCTTCTCGGAGGTGGTGAGGCGGCCGGCCGCCGAGGCCTCCGCGCGCACGCGCTGGTTGAAGGCCGCGATCTCGTCGGCAAGCCCCGGGTTGACCGCCGCCCAGGACTTGTCCTCGGTGACGAACACCGTGTACTCGCCGGCCTTCCTGGACGAGAACTCCTCGCGGGTGATCGGCAGCACGAATGGATTGCGCGTCTCCAGCCGCGCGATCGCCTCCGCGTCCGGGTAGATGGCCAGCAGGTAACGGCCGCGCGGCCAGGCGGCGATCTGCTCCTCCGTCGGAGCCTCGGCGACCTGGACGTACTGGGTCGCCGGATTGGCATCGACGTACAGCGCCATGCTCTCGGCCGTGTCGCCGCGGGCCTCGAGCCGCATGTCCTGCGAGTACAGGTTGAAGGCGATGATCCCGGGGATCACGATCACGAAGGGGATCAGGAGCTTCATGAACGCCGCGAACACGATCCCTTTCTGTCCCTCCGCCAGGGATGCCGAACCCAGGGTGCGCTGCGTGATGTACTGGTTGAGGCCCCAG
This sequence comes from Candidatus Benthicola azotiphorus, assembly GCA_947581745.1. Lineage (GTDB taxonomy): Bacteria > Gemmatimonadota > Gemmatimonadetes > Palauibacterales > Palauibacteraceae > Benthicola > Benthicola azotiphorus. Next base: position 2,338 of record CANPVW010000184.1, on the reverse strand, counting down.
TAGTAGAAGTTGGGGATCCACAGGCCCAGCATCAGCGCCGTCCACGGCAGGATCGTGTCCGAAGCCGGCAGGAACATGTTCATGCGCGGCCGGTTGAGCTCCCAGAACCGTTCGACCGCGCTCGCATCGGGCGCGAGGGCCTGGATGCTGACCGCTCCCGTCTTCACGTTCACCACCGCGGCCGCTTCGGTCGCCATCCCGAGCTTCTGGAAGGCGAACCAGATGATCACCGCGCCCCCGAGAATGAGCGCGCTGCCCTGGATCAGGTCGGCCCACGCACAGGCCTTGAGTCCCCCCGCCGTGACGTAGGCCATCGCGATCACGCCGATGATCAGCGACCCCGTCGCCAGGCTCACGGACACTCCCGCCTTCCCGGCGAGCGTGCTGATCACCAGGGCGCCGGAATACGTCACGGACCCGAGCAGCAGCAGGTAGATCAGGATCGTGGCGACGGCCATGATCGTGCGCGCCGTGCCGCTGTACCGGACCTCGAGAAATTCCGGCATGGTGTAGATGCCGGTGCGCAGGAAGTACGGCAGGAACGCGAACGCCACGATCACCAGGGTGATCGCGGCCATCCACTCGTAGCTCGCGATCGCCAGTCCGACGTGGCTCGCCGCGTTGCCGCTCATCCCGACGAACTGCTCGGTGGAGATGTTGGAGGCGATGAGCGAGAAGCCGATCAGCCACCACTTCAGGTCGCGGCCGGCGAGAAAGTAGTCCTCGCTTCCCTTCTCGCTCCGGCTCTGGTACAGGCCGACGCTGACCACCGCGATCACGAAGGCGACGAAGATCAGTATGTCCCACAGCGAGATCTGGAAGGCTTCAGGATTCATGGCGGTTCCCGGGCTGCGGTTGGAAGCAGCGAGCCGTGGCCCGCCGGGCGATGCGGCACGCCACGGTCTCACGTAGACGGAATGAGTCTCCGTGGTCGAGCCCCGATCGGCAAGTCTGCTTGGGCCCGATCACCCGACCGAAGACCACGAAAGAAGTCGATTCAGTCGCCTTGGACGCCCTACGCGCCCTCAGGTCGGGACACTACTGCATCAGTTTCCAGAAGCGGCCGGGCAGCGGCTACGGATGGAAACCAGAAAGGGCGCCCGAAGGCGCCCTTTCTGCCCTGGCCGGGGGGATCACCACTGCATCATCATGCGCTTGGCCTCGGCTTCGAGGTTCACGTATGGCTCGCCCTTGACCGATACCGCAACGCCCTGGATCTCACCGTCGGTGAACCTGGCAGGGGCCTTGTACAGCGAGCTCACCGCGTCGCCGCTGTCGTAGCCGACGCAGAGGCCGTCACCGGAGAGGGTGAACTTGCCCGGCTGAGTGCGCATCTTGCCGGAAGCCACGACACTCTCGTCGATGTACAGCTTCGTGTCACCCAGGGTCGCGCCATGCTCGCCCTGGCCAGTCTTCTCGAACTCCATGCCAACGGTGTACTTGCCGGGCATCAGCGTTACGTTGGACTCGAACACCTGCTCCGGCGCGATGCCGAGGAAGTTGTACACGTAGTAGAGCTTCTTGTCCTTGATGAACAGCGCATGGCCGCCAAAGCGTGAGCCGTGCGCGAAGATCACGCCTTCGGTATTGTCGGTGATCTCCACGTTGGCGAGGATCTTGTACGAACGACCTCGCACGTTGACCGCCACGCCTTCCGGCACCGGTTCCGTATCCGGATAATACTTGTAGGTGTCGCGCGGAGGTTCATCGCTGGGCCGCGGTGTGCCCAGGATTTCCACGGCCACGCGGTCGTCCAGCGGCAGCACGTTGTTCGCTTTCGCCTCTTCCATCCAGAGGTCCTGCAGCTCTTTCAGCTTGTCCGGGAACTGGTCGGCGAGGTCCTTCGACTGGGACCAGTCCTCCTCCATGTTGTAGAGTTCCCACTTGTCCTCGTCGAAGTGGCCGGTGCCGTTGATCGGCGCATGGATTGCCGCCGCATGCCAGCCTTCCTTCCAGATGCCCCGCGTACCGAACATCTCGTAATACTGGACCTTCTTGTGAGTCGGGTCGTCCGGCTTCGCATCGAAGGTGTAGGCCATGGAGATACCCGACATCGGGTATTGCTTCACGCCGTGGTTGAACTCCGGCATCTCGAGTCCGACGACCTCGAGCAGCGTCGGCACGATGTCCACCGAGTGGTGATACTGGTGGCGAAGCTCGCCGCGCGCCTTGATTCCCTTGGGCCAGGAGATGATCAGCGGATCCGCGGTACCGCCCTGATACTCGGAATAGCGCTTGAACATCTTGTACGGCGCCGAGAAAGCCGCTGCCCAGCCGGTCGGGAAGTGTTCATAGGTATCCTGGCCGCCCAGCTTGTCGATGTACTTCATGTTCTCCG
>CANPVW010000183.1 GCA_947581745.1 Candidatus Benthicola azotiphorus | reverse complement strand
CGGCAGCCGGCTGATGGTCGGCGAGCTCGAACTGGACAACGACGGAATTCACGGCATGGAGACCCGAACCGCCTGGATCGCGCTACAGGCCGGGTGGCATCCGATCGATCTCGAATTCTTCCAGGGGGCCGGAGGCGTCGGCCTGCGGCTCGAAATGGAAGGGCCGGGATTCCCGCGCGCGGAGATCCCGGCCTCCCTGTTGTCCCATTGATCCCCGGCCCGCACCCGATCAACAGGTCACGCGGGCTTTCCGCTTCAGGTAACGACGGGAAACGATGAGATCCTCATCTTGGCGCTCCCGTAGGGAACCAGGACCAGCGGCTCGTCGGCGTGGCCGGATCGGATCGGACTCCACGGCATCGGACCCGTATCCACGCCATACGGCTGCCATTCGTCGACCCGGCGACCGACGCACTCCACGCGGACCGGCGGACCCGCGGGCAGCTTTCCCGGAGCGCTGTTCGAAGCCCACGGCTGCTCCGGCACTTCTCCGCGAACGACCCTGAAGCCCTCCTCGGGCGCTTCGATATCGTCGGCGCGAATCCCGTAGTTCCAGGGGTCCGCCGTCCGGATCTCCCAGCTGCCGAACGGTTCGCCACCACCGACCTGGCTCCACTCCTCCTGACCGGGCAGGGCGAGGAGCAGCGGTCCGAGCTCGAGCGCGACCGAGTTCTCGTGCCAGCGGGAGGAACGGACGCTCATGGGCAACACGAGCTCGATCCGGTCACCGTCGCTCCACGCGCGCTCGATCCGGTGCGTACCGCCCGGAGAGGGAATCGCGAGCGACTCTCCCGGCACTCGCACCGTGGGGCCGTCCGTCCACGACGGAACGTGCAGGTGGAGCGGAAACCGCGTCCCGGACGGGCCGTGGTAGGTGATCCGGACGGTCTCGTCGAACGGATAGTCCGTCTGCTCGACGAGCGTGATCTCGGTTCCGTCGCCCACGCGGGCCGTGACTTCGCACGGACCGTACACGAGGGCCGCGAGTCCGTCGTCCGGAGTCGCGAACCACATGTGCTGCACGAACTTGGGCCAGCCCTGGTGCAGGTTGGCGGTGCAGCAGCCGTAGCCGGTCACGAGGCCGATCAGGGTGTCGTCCTCGTGCCGCACGGTGAAGCTCCGCCTGCCCAGGGTGCACGCGACCTGATTCGGGCGCTGGTAGTAATGGCGGCCGCCGAACTCAGGACTCAGGGCGGCCGGAAGCGCGTTGTACGCCACGCGCTCGAGGATCTCCGCGTGGCGCAGGTCGCCGCCGATGGCGAGCAGGCTCTCGAGGCTGAACATGTACTCCACCACCGTGCAGGTCTCGACTCCCTGGCGGGGATCGGTTCCGTGCAGCTCCTCGTCGCACGACCAGATTCCCTGCGGCTGGCCATGGTTCGCCATCAGCCATCCGATCAGCCGGTCCACGGCCGCCCAGTCCTCCGGCGCGCCGGTCCGGGCGTACCGGACGCCGGGCTGCTTGATCCCCATGGCGGTGTTCACCCCGTGCCAACGACCGGGATCTTCCAGCGGGCGGGTCGCCCAGCGCTCGGTCTGCTCGTGCAGGATCTCTCCGAGATCGAGGAGAAACGCGTCTCCGGTCCGATTGTACAGCCAGTGGACGCTCGCCAGGTTCTCCCCACCCCTTTGCTTTCCCCACCACGTGTAGTACCCGAGCGGTTTCGACGGCAGCTCGCGGAGTTGGAACCGGAAGTAGTCGCGCATCAGCTCGATGACGCGCTCGTCTCCCGTGGCCTCGTGATGATTCTGGAGGATCTTCAGCACGATCATGTGAGGCCACCAGTCCTCGCCCGGCACCGATCGAGTGCTGCGGGGCTGGGGGCGCTCGCCGCTCGGTCCGAAGTAACCGCTCGGCTTGCGGCTCGCGATCGCCGCTTCCACCCACACGTTCGCCTTGTCGATGAGCCGCTGGTCCTGGAGCACGTACGCGAGCGGAAGCAGCCCGTCCACCCAATAGGGGCCGCGCTCCCAGATGTCGCCGGGCCCACCGAGCCAACCGTTGTCCGGCCCCACGTCGGGCCACACCTCGTCCAGCCGGCCGGTCATCCCTTCGGCCCACCCCCTCAGCTGCACGTCCAGCCATCCGGCGGGCCTCACCGACCCGAGGGGCAGAGGAACGTAGGCGCTCGGAACGAGGGGTTGCCGGTTCGACGGATAATGCGAGTTGCGCCCGGAACCTCCCGACGGCGGACCAGCCGGTCCCCGGCTCGCGGCCAGGCGCGGCGGCGCCAGGGAGAAGGCCGAGGCGGCCACCGCCCCCGCCGCCGCCCGTCCGACGAACGTCCTTCGGGTGAGGCCCCGTCGCCCGACGTTTCCGCCGTCTTCTTCACACATGGCGCGCTCCGGTCTGAGGACGGGATCGCCCCGTCGTGGATCCGGTTCCCTGCTCTCCCCTCGCCCTCCTACGATACAGATGCGCGTGGCCGGCGTCACCTCCGATCGTCGGGCTCGGGAGCCCGGATTTCGCGGCGGCCGGGCCACACGAGCCCCACGACCACATAGCAGGTTGCCGCGCAGGCAAGCGAGGTCAGATACGGATACGGAAACTCCAGGACATAGGCGCCGAGCACCCAGGCCGTGACGCCGGCGAGCAGGGCCGCCAGGGCGGCCGCGGTCCCTCCGAACCGGGTGAAGAGCCCGATTCCCACGACCGTCACGATTCCGGCGCTCCCGAACGCCGAAGCGGTCTCCACCAGGTCGTACACGGCGTTCGCGCGCGTGGCCAGGTACCACGCGACCACTCCGAACACGGCTACCGCGATACGGGCCAAGCGGACCTTGCCGCGCTCGGAGAGGCCGGGTAGAAGCGGCACCATGAGGTTGTGGGAGGCCAGCGAGCCGGCCACCAGCAGCGCGCTGTCCACCGTGGACAGGATCGCGGAGACGAGTGCCCCGGCGAACACCACGTAGAGGGCCGTCGGCAGGTACGTCTGGGCGAGCAGAGGAAGCACCTGCTCGGGCTCCGCCACACCGGGCATGATGACGCCGGCCAGGAGTCCCATCGCGACCGGTATGAGCCCCACCAGCAGGTAACCGCCACCCCCCGCCAGCGTGGCTCCCTTCGCGACTTGCGGGCTGCGCGCCGCTATGACCCGGGTGATCAGTTCGGCCGCCGTCAGCGAGCCGAGCACGGGGATGGTCCACACTTCCAGCGTCTCGAGCAGGGGGCGCTCACCGCCGCCGAACAGGCGCAGTCTCTCGGGCGGGATCGCCGTGAAGGTCTCCGGCCCGACGGCCAGGACCACCCCCGCGGCGAGGACGACGAGCCCGACGATCAACGCGATGCCCTGCACCAGGTCGGTCCAGGCCACGGCGAGCAGGCCGCCGACTGCCGTGTACACGATGACCACGATGGCCGCCACGGCGATCGTCACCTCGACCTCGAGCCCGGATGCCGCCGACAGGACGTGGCCGAAGGCGCGCACCTGGGCCGCCGCCCAGAACACGGAGGTGGGCACCATCAGCAGCACCGTCAGCCGCTCGACGGCCGGCGAGTAGCGGATACGGAAGAAATCGGCC
>CANPVW010000182.1 GCA_947581745.1 Candidatus Benthicola azotiphorus | reverse complement strand
CAGGACGCCATACTGGATCCACAGTTCCCTGATACCGGTTCCTTTGAGGAACACCGAGCGCACGATCTCGAGGAACCAACGCACCGGGTTCGCCACCGTCAGCCACTCAAACACCAGCGGCATGCTGCGGATCGGGAAGAAGAAACCCGACAGGATGATCGACGGGAGTATGAACAGGAAGATCGTCATGAACGCTTCCTGCTGCGTCCGGGAGATCGTGGACACGAGCAGCCCGATCGAGAGCCCCGTGATGATGAAGAGCAATGCGGCCCCGAGGAGGGCGAGTCCCGACCCCCGGAACGGGATCGAGAACCACAGGATGCCGACGCTGGAGATCACCACGAGGTCGATCAGGGCCACGAACAGAACCGGGATCGTCTTTCCGAGCATCAACTCGGACGAGCTGATCGGACTCACCAGCAGCTGGTCCAACGTTCCGGTCTCCCGCTCCCGTACGACGCTGAGCGCCGTCAGGATGAGGCAGATGATGAGAAGGAGTAGCCCGATCACCGCGGGCACGTTGTAGACCCGGCTTTCCAGCTCGGGGTTGTACCAGGCTCGGGCCCGCAGATCGAGGCGCCCCTGACCGGCGCCTCCCGTGACACGGCCCGGAGGTCTGTTCGCGGCCGCCTGCTCGCGGGCCACCTTCGCGCCGTGGCTGGCCAGGATCAGCGTTGCGTAGCCCTGGGCGACGATCGCCTCGTTCGAGTCGGAGCCATCGAGCAACACCTGCACATCGGCCCTCCCGGCGGCGAGGTCGGCCCCGTACCCCGGCGGAATCTCCAGGCCCACAGTCGCCATGCCGCGATCGAGGGCACGCACCAGGTCGGAGGGAGCGCTCGAGCGGGCTATCACGTCGAAGTAGCCCGATCCGGTCATGGCCTCCACGAGGGCCCTCGACGCCTCGGTGCGATCCTGGTCCACGACGAACGTCTTCACATGCCGGACGTCGGTGCTCACCGCGTAACCGAACAGGAGGAGCTGGAGGAGCGGCGCCACGAACAGGATGGGGCGAGATCGCGGATCGCGCAGGAGCTGCCGAAGCTCCTTGCGCACCACCGCTCCCAGCCGGTACGCCGACAGGGCGCTCACGTGATTTCCTTCCGGAACACCCGGACGGCGAGCCCGAGACCGACGCAGGAGTACACGGCCAGCCCGAGCACGTCGGGCCACAGGACTTCCAGGCCCACGCCCTTCAGGAAGATCCCGCGGGCGATAGCCACGAAGTACCGGGCCGGCACGATCAGGGACACCACCTGGAGCACCCGCGGCATGTTGGCGATGGAGAAGATGAACCCGGACAGAAGGAGGGCCGGCATGTACGTGGACATGAGTGACGCCTGGCTCGCCAGCAGCTGCGATCTGAGCAGGGCGGACAGGAAAATCCCGAAGCCGAGAGCGCCGAGCAGGAACAGGGTCGACGTGGCGAACAGGAGGACCAGGTCGCCGCGGAGCGGCACCGAGAACAGGAACACCCCCACCACGCAGGTGATCGCGAGATCGAGGAGTCCGATGGCGAGGTAAGGAAGCAGCTTGCCGACGATCACCTCGACGCGCGTGACCGGCGTCGCCGCGAGCTGCTCCATCGTCCCTCTCTCCCACTCGCGGGCCACCGTCAGCGACGTGAGCATGGCCGCGATGATCGACATGATTACGGCGATCAGCCCGGGAACGATCGTGGCGCGGCTCTCCAGGGCCTCGTTGTACCACACCCGGCTCCGCACTTCGAGCACGGGGCGTCCCCCCGATCCGCCGCCGAACGCGGCCACGATGGCGCCGGCGTAGTTCAGGGCGATCGAGGCGGTATTCGCATCGCTGCCATCGAGAAGCAGCTGCACCCGGGCGGCTCGTCCGGCGGCCAGGTCGCGCTCGAACTCCGGCCCGATCGACAGGACGCCCGTCACCTTGTTGCGTCGGATCGCTTCCTCGGCCTCGGACGGGCTTGCCGGCCACTCCGAGACATCGAAGTAGCCCGACCGGGCAAAGGCGTCGACGAGTCGCAGGCTCGTCGAGCTGGACGAGCGGTCCACCACGGCGAGACGAATGTTGAGTACGTCCAGCGTGATGGCGTAACCGAACAGAAGGATCATCAGCAGTGGAAGGATAAAGGCCAGGATCAGGCTGCGCGGATCCCGTCGCAGCTGGATCGCCTCCTTGCGGGCCATGGCGAGCAGGCGTCGGCGTGTGCCGCTCATCCGGCCACCGTCCCGCCCTCGCGCCGGACCAGCGACACGAACACGTCCTCGAGCGATGGCTCGATCCGTTCGATCTGCTCGGCCCGGAGGCCGGCCCCTGCGAGTCGGCTCTCGATCGAAGAGCGGGCCAGCGCTTCGTCGGAGGCCGCCACGTGCAGCCGACGACCGAACATGGCCGCTTCGATTACGCCATCGGCTCCCGCCAGGGCTTCCACGGCCCTGGCGGCATCCATGGTGCGCACCTCGAGGATCGGCTCCTCGAGTGCGGCGCGCAGGGCGCCGGGACGGTCGAGCGCGATCAGCCGTCCCCGATTCATGAGCGCGACGCGATTGCAGTACTCGGCCTCTTCCATGTAGTGCGTGCTCACGAGCACCGTCGTCCCGGAATCCGCCAGGCCGTAGATCATGTCCCAGAAGGCTCGCCGGGCCGCCGGATCGACTCCCGAGGTCGGCTCGTCCAGAAACAGAACCGACGGCTCGTGCAGCACGGCGCACCCGAGCGCCAGCCGCTGCTTCCAGCCCAGCGGCAGTTGGCCTGTGCGCCTGGAGCGTGCGCCCTCCAGATCCGCCATCGACAGGATCCAGTCGCGACGCTTCCGATACCGCTCGCCCCGCACCTCGTAGAGCCCCCCGAACAGCTCGATGTTCTCTTCGACCGTGAGGTCGAGGTACAGGGAGAACATCTGCGACATGTAGCCGATGTCGCGCTTGAGCTCCCGGCGGGCCGCAACCACGTCGTGGCCGGCCACTACGGCCTCCCCTTCGGTCGGCGGAAGCAGGCCGTTCAGCATCTTGATCGTGGTGGTCTTGCCGGCGCCGTTCGGTCCCAGGAACCCGAACACCTCGCCCCTGGCCACATCGAACGTGACCGAGTCCACGGCCGTGAAGTCCCCGAACCGCCGGGTCAGGCCACGCGCCGTCACCGCCTGCGCTTCAGCCATCCGCGCTCACCGGGTCGCTCCGGCGTACCTCGGGCCCGCCACCTTCCGTGCGTGCGAGGAACACGTCCTCGAGCGATGGCTCGACGGCCTCGGCTCCGTGCGCCCGTATGCCATGTCCATCGAGCGCGGCCCGCAATCTCGGCCAGGCCTCCATGCCCTCGTCCACCGCGACGTGGACCACATCACCGTATGGGGCTGTCCGTCGCACGCCGGGTACGGCCCGCAGGACCTGCGCCGCCTTACGCGCCGGCTCGACCCGGACCTCGACGATGCCGCCCTCCAGCTCGGCCTGAAGCTCGCGGGGGGGAGCGAGGGCGAGAAGACGGCCCTGATGGAGCAGGGCCACCCGGTCGCAGCGCTCCGCCTCATCCATGTAGGCCGTCGTGACGAGGATCGTGGTCCCCGACGACACCATCTCGTGCAGGATCAGCCACAGGTCCCGCCGGGATATCGGGTCCACACCGAACGTGGGCTCGTCCAGCAGCAGGATCTCGGGGTGATGGACGAGGGCACAGGAGAGCGACAGCTTCTGCTTCATGCCACCCGAGAGCTGACCGGCGAGGCGCGACTCGAAATCCCCGAGACCGGAAAACGAATACAGACGCTCGAGCCGGCTCGCCCTTTCCTGTCGGGGGACGCCGTACAGGTCGGCGTAGAAGTCCAGGTTCTCCCTGACCGTCAGGTCTGCGTAGAGTCCGAAGCGCTGGGCCATGTAGGCGATCTTTCCCTTGGCCGTCTCCGGCTCG
>CANPVW010000181.1 GCA_947581745.1 Candidatus Benthicola azotiphorus | reverse complement strand
CGTCCTGGTCGCCGCAAAGTACGCGCGGGAGCTGAACGCTCTTCCGCTCGAGCGTTCTCCGTATGGCGCGGAGAAGCTCACGACGATGGCCCTTGCGGCAATCTCCTCTGGACAGCTGGAGTATCGTCTGGTTCGCAAGCGCAGCGCGCCGGCCGAGTAGTGTCGATGCTGGACGGGCGCCGCGTTCTTCTGGTCGTGTCGGGCGGGATCGCCGCCTACAAGAGCGTGATCCTCGTCCGTCTGCTGCGCCAGTCGGGCGCCCGGGTTGATGTCGTGATGACGGCTTCCGCCGAGAAGATGGTGGGAAAGGTTACGTTCGAGGCCCTGAGCGGGCGACCGGTCTTGACGCAGATCTGGACCGATCCTCTGGCCCACGTGGAGCTCGGCGGGGAAGCGGACCTGGCGATCGTAGCGCCAGCGACCGCCAACATACTGGCCAGGATGGCTCACGGCCTCGCCGACGACATGGCCACGTCGACCTTGCTTGCGGCCGGCTGTCCGGTGCTCGCCTGCCCGGCGATGAACCAACGCATGTGGAGTCATCCGGCGACACGTGCCAACGTGGAGGCGCTCGCGGCCCGGGGCGTGCACATCCTCGGACCGGAGGTGGGACAGCTGGCCGAGGGAGAGGAAGGTCCGGGGCGCATGTCCGAGCCCGAGACGATCTTCCTCACCGCCGCCCGCATGATGCGCTCTGGCTCACCGATCGCGGGCCTCAAGGTGGTCGTGACGGCAGGTCCGACGCTCGCGCCGGTCGATCCCGTGCGATTCGTGGGAAACCGATCGTCGGGTCGCATGGGACTGGCGCTCGCCTCATCCGCCTGGCTCCGGGGCGCTGACGTGGTGCTCATCTCCGGTCCGACTTCCGTTCCGCCACCGTACGGTCCCAGGGTCGTCCGGGTCGAAACGAGCGCCGAAATGGGCGAAGCGCTGGAGCGCGAGCTCGAGGACGCGTCGGTTCTGGTGATGGCGGCCGCCGTATCGGACTTCGTGGTTGCCAGCCCCTCGGAGGAGAAGATCAAGCGGGCCGGACGGAAGGCGCTCGAGGTCCAGCTCGAAGCCGGGCCCGATCTGCTGGTGGCGACCCGCGATCTGAGAACGGCTCGAGGCGTCCTGACGCTGGGCTTCGCGCTCGAGACCGATGCACCGTTGGAGAACGCGAGGAAGAAGCTGGACGAGAAGGGCATGGACCTGGTGGCGGTGAACGAAGCCGGGAAGCCGGACCGCGGAGTCGGCGCCGAGACGAACCAGGTGACGCTCCTCGATTCGAATGGAGTGGTGGAAGAGATGCCACTGATGACCAAGTCGGAAGTGGCGGAGAGGCTGATCGATCGCCTGGAGGACCGTCTCCGGTGAGCGACGCGAGGCGGGCCCTGCGGGAGTACCTGGAGGGACGGGTAGCGCTCGGAGAGCCGGAGATCTTCTTGCCGGCCGGCCGGCGTGCCGAGGCGCTCGAGCGAGCAAGGAACGCCGGGTTCGCACGTCGGATTCCCAGCGGGTCCACGATCGAATCGGAGCGCCTCGCGGCGTCCGGAACTCGTGAGGAGATCCTGGCCCTTCCGGACATGGAGAGTCTCCGCGGGGTCGCGGGGTCGTGCGTCCGGTGTGCCCTTCACGCGACCCGCACGAAGGTCGTGTTTGCCGATGGGTCGGCTGACGCCCGCGTGCTTTGCGTGGGAGAGGCTCCCGGGGCAAACGAGGATCGGACGGGCCTTCCGTTCGTCGGCAGGGCAGGGAAACTGCTCGACCGGCTCCTGCTGAGCGTCGGATTCCCGCGGTCGGAGGTGTTCATCTGCAACGTCCTGAAGTGTCGACCGCCGGGAAACCGGAATCCTCTGCCCGAGGAGATCGAGACCTGTTCGCCCTTCCTTCTGCGGCAGGTGGAGCTCGTGGCGCCGAAGGTGATCGTGGCGTTCGGGACGTTCGCCGCACAGACCCTGTTGGGCGCCCGCGATTCGCTCCGGCGCCTGAGGGGACGGACGCACCTGTACCGGGGCTATCCGCTCGTCGTCACTTATCACCCGGCGGCCCTTCTGAGGAACCCCGGATGGACCCGGCCGACGTGGTCGGATCTGCAGCTGGCACGGCGAATCGTCGACGGTGAACACGGCCGGCCCGAGCCGAAGGACCGGAGCGCGGACGAGGCCGTCGCGGACCAGATGAGTCTCGGAAGTCACGATGGCTGAGCCTTCGATGATTCGGGTCGACGACTCGGTCGCCGGCCGCCAGATCCCGTGGTCGGAGGAGGCCGAGATCTCGGTCCTTTCCGCCATGCTGATGGATGGCGATGCGGTGGCGCGGGCCATCGAGATGGTCGGCGACGGCTCCTTCTACCGCGAGGCCAACCGGAGGGTGTTCCGCGCCATGGTGCGGCTGTACTCCCGGGGCGAAGTGATCGACGTGGTCACGCTCTCCGACGAGCTGAAGTCGGCGGGCGAGCTCGACGGTGCCGGTGGAATGGCCTACCTGGCCCGACTGGTGGACGCCGTCCCGACCGCGGCGAACATCGAGTATCACTGCCGGATCCTGCGGGACAAGTCGGTCCTCCGGCAACTGATCGAGTCCGCGACGGATATCGTCCGTGATGCCTACGACGCGCCTGCCGGCGAGGTGGACGACACGCTGGACCGAGCCGAGCAGCGGATCTTCCAGATCGCCCAGTCTTCGCAGCGCCAGGGCTTCGTGTGGATCAAGGAGGTCCTGTGGCCCACGTTCGAGAGAATCGAGGAGCTGCAGAGCAGCCCCGGATCGGTCACGGGGGTTCCGAGCGGTTTCCCCGACCTCGACAACCTCACCGCCGGATTCCAGAAGGGCGACCTGATCATCGTGGCCGGCCGGCCTTCGATGGGCAAGACGGCGCTGGCCATGAACTTCGCGCAGCATGCGGCGATCGAGCGTGAGGTGCCGGTCGCGGTGTTCTCGCTCGAGATGTCGAAGGAATCACTCGTCCAGAGGCTGCTGTGCGCGGAGGGGCGAGTGGACTCGGGCCGGCTGAGACGGGGTCGTCTCCAGGACGACGAGTACGCCCGACTGGCCACGGCGGCGGGTCACTTGAACACGGCGCCCATCTGGATCGATGACACGCCGGCGATCAACGCGCTCGAGCTGAGGGCCAAGGCCCGGCGTCTGGCGTCCGAAGTGGACCTGGGTCTGATCATCGTGGACTACCTGCAGCTGATGTCGGGTCCCAGCAACGCGGACAACCGCCAGCAGGAGATCAGCGCGATATCCAGGGCCATCAAGGCGGTAGCCAAGGAGCTGAACGTTCCGGTTGTCGCACTGTCACAGTTGTCCCGCGCCCCGGAGCAGCGAACGGACAAGCGTCCGGTGCTGGCCGATCTTCGTGAATCGGGCGCGATCGAGCAGGATGCCGACCTGGTGTTGTTCGTGTACCGCGAGGAGGTCTACCGGCGGCCGGAAGATCTGGTCAACGACGCGGGAGACTCGATCGAAGGGAAGACCGAGCTGATCATCGGCAAACAGCGAAACGGTCCCACCGGCTCCGTGGGGCTGTACTTCCACAAGCACTACACGCTCTTCGAGTCGGCGACCCGCGGATCGGATCCGCACTGACCGTTCGTCGTTGATGACTTCATGATGCGGCTGGCTTCCGTAGGGTCGGAGGCTGGCGACCGAGGGAGATCCGGGAGGTCATGAGCCGAGTCAGGACCGTATTCGTTTGCCGGGGTTGCGGAGCCGAGACCCCTCGGTGGGAGGGCCGCTGCCCGACCTGCGGCGAATGGAACTCCCTGGACGAGAGCGTGTCCGGTCCGGCCCTCCGACGCTCCAGACGCGACAGTCCCACGAGCCGGATCCGTCCGCTCGGCGCGCCGTCCGATCTCCGCTCCTCGAGGATCGTCATCGACCTGGGTGAGGTCGACCGGGTGTTGGGTGGGGGGATCGTTCCTGGATCGGTGGTGCTCCTGGGTGGCGCTCCCGGCATCGGCAAGTCGACGCTCCTGCTCCAGCTGGCCGGGCGCCTTCGTGAGCACGCCGTGGACGTGCTGTATGTCTCGGGCGAGGAATCGGCCGAGCAGGTGGCCATGCGGGGCGCGCGCCTGGGCGTTCCGGCCGACGTCGGGTTCCTCGCCTCCAACGAGCTCGAAGAGGTGATCCGGGCGCTTCGCGAGATCCGCCCGGCCGTGGTGTGCGTCGATTCGATCCAGACGATCAGCTCGCGGACGCTGCTCTCGGCGCCGGGCGGCGTCGCGCAGGTGCGGGAGTCCGCTGCCGCGCTGCAGCGCGAGGTCAAGGAACTCGGGTCAGCCTGCTTCCTTGTGGGTCACGTCACGAAGGGCGGAGCACTGGCGGGGCCACGCACGCTGGAGCACCTGGTGGACGTGGTCCTTCATTTCGAGGGACAGAGGTCGGGAGATCACCGGGTGTTGCGGGGGTCCAAGAACCGCTTCGGCAGCGTCGACGAGATGGCCGCGTTTAGAATGGACGCGTCGGGGCTGATCCCCGTCGACGATCCGTCCACGCTCTTCCTGACTCCGGATGGGGCCGAGGCGAGCGGAGCGGCCGTTGCCATCCCGG
>CANPVW010000180.1 GCA_947581745.1 Candidatus Benthicola azotiphorus | reverse complement strand
CCCCGCGGCGCGGGCGATCTCGTAACCGACTCCGAGAGACGGCGTCGTCACCTCCGCGATCACGAAGTCGGCCTCTTGCAGCCAGGCCATGTCCCGTTCGTAGATCTCCGGGTCACCAGGTCCATCCTCCCCACCATCGGACAGGTCCGGACTTCCGATGTGCTCCGTGAGCACGACCCCGAGATCCGAAAGGGCCTCGATCAGGACCGCGTAGTGCGGCGCATCGTCGCGGCCGCCGCTGATCGAAGCGGAGAAGTAGATGCGGGGAGGAGGCTCGGCCCTCACGGCAGGTCCAGCCGATCGTCCGTGGGCGGATCGCCCGACTGATCCTCCTCCTGCTCCTGCTTCACGTGCGCCTCCTGCACGTGCAGCATGCCCGGGTTGAAGACCGAGTCGAGCTCCTGAGCGTGGTACATCGCGCCGCCGCGAACACCTCGGGTTCGTCGGTAGAAGATCCAGCCCCTGGCCTCCAGGCGCAGGAGGAGCCGATCGAGGCAAAGACAGAGGACGGCAGCGCCGACGAGCCAGAGCATCCACCTCACGACGGCGGCACCGGAACGGCGCGAACCCACACACGCGTGCACATGAACCGGGAAGCTAAGCTGAGATCAGCCGAACGGCGATCCACAGGAGCGGCAGTGCGGCTACTCCGAGCGCGATCCAGTCCGGCCATCCGGACCGGGGACCTCCGGAACGCGTCAACAGCAGCAGAGCCGCTCCGACGAAGAGTGCGCTGGCGACCACCGGCACGAGAAGGAGAGGTGCCGCCGCCCACGCTCCCCAACCTTCGTACTCGCCAACGACGGCACGGGTGTAGACCCACACGGCGGCCGGCACCCAGCACAGCAGACGGAAGGCGCTCACCATGCCCTCAGGTCCGGGGCTTCGGCTCCCCACCCGATCTGGAAGGCCGGAATGGCGTACCGGTCGAAGAAGCTCCACATCCGACGCGTGTGGCCTCGCTCCCGATCCCTCAGCGAGGACGTGGTGACGATCACCAGATCGAGCCGGGGAACCACGACGATGAACTGCCCGCCATACCCCCAGGCGAAGTACGCGCGCTCACCTCCCCACCGCCGCATCCACCACAGGTACCCATACCCGTGGCCGTTCCACGGCGATCTGCCCGTGGGCCGCCACGATTCTTCGATCCATTCTTCGGGAACGAGCTGCTCGCCGCGGTAGCGGCCGCCGTTCGCGTAGAGCTGGCCGAACTTCAGCATGTCGCGCGGACGCAGCGAGATGTTGTTGCCGCCCAGGTATCGATTCTGCGGGTCGCGGTCCCATTCTCCGAGCGGTATTCCCAGCGGAAGGAACAACTCGTCCAGCATGTAACGACGCAGGCTCTTTCCGGACTGCCGCGCCAGGATCACGGACAGCAGGTGCGTGTTTCCCGTGGAGTACTCGTGACAGGCGCCCGGATCGCAGATCATGGGCCGGCGCAATTGGTCATAGGCCCAGTCGGCCGACGCCACCCAGGATCCGTAGTTCCCGAACGAGGTGGTCTCGATCCCGGTTCGCATGGTGAGGAGATGCCACACCTCGATGTCCCGCTTCCTCGGATCGAGGGAGCCTCCTCTTTCGAGCCTCTCGTAGTAGTCGGGCAGGAGTTCGGAAAGAGGTTCGTCGACCCCCGTCAGCAGCCCGTCTCTCAGGGCGATGCCGACCATGGGCGAGAGGAGCGTCTTGGACACCGACTTGACGTTGATTGCCTGCGAAGGGCGCATGCCCCTGTAGTAGCGCTCCACCAGGACGCTGTCGCGGCGGGAGATGATCAGGCTGGTCAGAGCCCGCATGCTCTCGGCCTGCGCCACGAGCCTCTCCAACCTGTCGGGGATGTAGAGTGCCGGCGCCGGCGGCCCCACGAGAGCGGTCGTGAGCGAATCCGCGTCGGACGTTGCCGGGTACCGGACGTCCGCCGGTGATTCCTGGCCGCGGAGCGACCGGGCGCCGGGCAGGAACACGGCGAGCCCCACGACCGCCGCGTATCGGATCCTCCGGGTGGAGCACATGACCAGCACCTAAACGCGACGCGGCGCCATGTTCCTCGGACTGCCCTCGGTCACTTCGACCCGCCCTGAATCCTCATCAACGGCTGGCTCCTCCAGGCCGGCCCATGGTGTCGCCTGGACCGCGGCGAGCGAAAGGAACCTGCCATCCCGTTCAATCGCCTCCGCCGGAGACGGCCTTGCTCCGCTCGATCGATTGAAGTACGAGGTACTTCTCCCCGAACCGATCCAGGTTGTCGATCTCCTGGTCGTACTGATCGAAATGCCGCTCCTCGTCGGCCACCAGGTCCTCGAATACCTTCCTTGTCCCGGCGTCGTTGTTCTGCGTCGCCAGGTTCGCCCATTCGTTGTACTCGGCGACACTTTCCTCTTCCATCTGCCTCGCCTTCACGAGCATCTCCCGCACGTCACGTATCTTCTCGACGTCGTGCGCGGCCTTCATCTCCACGTCTCCGCCGAGGAACAGAATTCGCTCGGCCGCCACCTCCACGTGGTGCATTTCCTCGATCGATGTCTTCTTGAACAGTGCGGCGAGAAGGTCGTAGCCCTGATCGTCACAGTGAAAGTGGAAGTACATGTACTGGTGGATCGCCGACAGCTCGTCCGCCACCACTCCATTCAGCAGCTCGATGCTCTTGTCTTTCATTGTTTCCTCTGATGGTTGAATCTCAGGCAGGGTCAGGTACTCCATACCGCTTCCGCGCCCGGGCGCGCGCCTTCTCCGCCTCCACGTCCCGGTCACGTGACGGCGCGTGAGTGACCAGGGAGCCCAGAAGATCCTGCACCGCGGAGGCCACCTCGTCCACGGCACGATCGAAGGCGGCCCGGTTGGCCCGGGAGGGCTTCTGGAAACCGCTCACCTTCCGCACGAATTGAAGGGAGGCCGCTCTCACTTCCTCGTCTGTTGCCTCTGGTGTGAAATTAAATAGTGGTTTGATGTTACGGCACATGATATGACCTGTATTGTTAAGTAATCAGGGCCTCTCGTAACGCAGGCGGACCACCCCGTTCTCCCACGCCGTGACACTTACCAGTTGAAGCGCCGTCGGCGGGTATGGCGAGGGGAACAGCGGGACCCCCGAGCCGAGCGTGACAGGCATCACGAACAGCTCGTACTCGTCGATCGCTCCGAGGCGTTCGAACTCGCGGATGAGCTGCCCGCCTCCGATCAGCCAGCAGTCACCCTCCGACCCGGCCTCCCCGAGGTGGGTGATCAGTTCGGCCGGCGTTCCGGGCCAACCGATCGTGCGCTCCGGGAGGCCTGATATCGAAGACCGGCTCAACACGTACACGTCGTGTTCGGGATAGGGCCACTCCCCGAAATCGAGCACCTGGTCGTAGGTGAGCCGGCCCATTACGGCGCAGCCGATCTCGCTCATGAACGACTCGTATCCGTAGTCTTCGTCGAAGAACGGCTCCAGCCACTCCACCTCGCCATCGGGAGTGGCGATGTATCCGTCCAGACTCAACGCGATGTAGACTCGAAACCGCATCGGAATCAGTGGAACTGAGGATGTCCGCCGTCGGGCGCAACAACTTCTCCGAAGTTGCCTTCGTATTTCTGCATGTTGTCGGCGAGCGCGGACAGGACACGCTTCATGTGGCCCGGACTGACCATCACGCGCGACACGAGCTGCGTGCCGTTGGGGGCCGTCAGCAGGAAGTCGAGTATGAACTCCTCCCGCGTGTGGGTCACGAGCATGTTGTTGCTGTACCTGCCTCGAGCGACTTCATCGCTCGCGTTGATCTGCACCTGGGGGGCGGAGGGACGACCGGGACTGTCAGTCATGGGAAGGAGACTCCGTGCAAGTCGATGGTCGTGTCGCTGGCGAGTCCGAAACCTAACACGGACCACGCCCCACGTCAGCTTCGCCGCGGAACGTCCCTGAAATCGACGCTCCCGCGTCCGCCGCCGCGCCACACGAGGTAGCCCGCCATGAGGATCACCGCGAGCGGTACGACCGGCTCGTCCGGCTGCAGCGGGAACATGGCGGGATCGGACACGACCACGTGGACGTACGCGGCAACGGCCATCAGGCAGATGACGACGAGCGCCGCGATCCTCGTGAACGCCCCGATCATCAAGGCCAGACCCGCCGCGATTTCCACGAACGGCTCGACCCACCTCATCAGGCCCGTGAGCGGGATACCGGCGGCCAGGAGCTGGCCGGAGAAGGCATCGGCGAGCATCGGGACGGCCAGCTTCATGACGCCTGTCAACAGGAAGAGTGCGCCGAGGGCCATGCGCAGGGCCCCGGCGACGCTGTCGTCACGGGTTCGACGCAGCTTCCCGATGTCCATGCGTATAAGGTCTCCTTCCGGCCGCGGTCAGGACTCGCTGACGGATTCCGACCACCGAATGTTCCGCGTTTGAAGTCCACGGAGCAAGTTCTCGTAGCAGCCGGGCTCCCGCCCCAGGTATTCCGGCGGGCTGATTCCGGGACGCCGGTACAGTCCGCTCGCCACCTGCCGGGCGACTACCGTGCAGGTGTATCCCGTCGTCCGCGCCATGGAAGTCGTGTTCGTCCCGGCGTCGTAGAAGTCAAGCAGGTTGTACGTGTGCGTGACCGCTCTTCCCGCCGCCACTCCCTTGACGACCACCTGCATGACCGTCAGATCCTCCTCGCCGTCCCGCAGTCTCCAGTGCTCGAACACGAGCGCCGACGTAAGATCGCGCGGGACGACCGCCTGTCCTCGGACGTCTATCGGCTCCGTTTCCAGAAAGCCCGTTTCCCGAAAGATCCGCATCAGCTCCGCGTGTCCAGGGTAGCGGAGGGTCTTCTCCTTCATCTCGGGGATCTCCATCGTCCGGACGAGCGTCCTGAGTCCATCGGTATTGAAAGCCTCGAGCGTCCCGATTCCCGGGAAGTCCACGAGCTCTCGATCCGACAGGGCGGGCCGAACGACCTCCTCGCCGCGCTCGACCAGGCGGGCCGGACGCGTGTATTCCTCCAGCACGTCCGCAGGCGAAAAACACGCTCGATACTCGAACGGCCAGTCTCGCTGTCTGGGGAGTCCTCCGACGTAGCAGAGGTAGCTGTCGATCCGGTCCAGCCGCGTCTGCAGGTGGCCGACCGTCACGTTGCACAGGCCGGGAGCGACTCCGCAGTCGACGACAGCCGTGACGCCCCGATCCCGGGCTACCTCGTCGAGAAGAAAGGGGTCCTCCGGAAAGAAACCGATGTCCACCACGTTGAGCCCCGCCTCGATCACGGCCCGCAACGTCTCGAAGCCCATGAACCCCGGCACCGCGTTGATCACCAGATCCGCATCGGCCACGCTGTGGCGAACGGCTTTCGGACGCGTCAAGTCCGCCTCGACGGGTGAGATACGCGCAATTCCCGCGAGACGCGCCAACGCGCCGCGGTCCCGGTCGACCGCAGTCACCTCGAACTCTCCATCTCGAGCGAGGTCGAGCACGATCGCGTGTCCCACAAGCCCGGCGCCCAGAACCGTGACCCGCATTCGCCAGCCTCCCGGATTGGCTCCGCATCGGACATTACCAACCGCGGACGACGCCTTCAGAGGAACCAAACTGCATCCATCGCTTCCCTCAAGCCAGCGGTGCGGCGCCCCCGACGTCTTGACACTTGAGCTTTTATGTGACTACTTAGTCACATAATGAAGACCAATCCCCAGCCCAGGGTCGAGACCCTGGCCCCCGTCTGGAAGGCACTCGCCGATCCGACGAGGAGGCACATCCTGGATCTGCTCCGCGAAGGTCCCCTGACGACCGGGGACCTGGCCGAGCAGTTCGAGATCAGTCGGTTCGGGGTCATGAAGCACCTGGCGGTCCTCGCCGATTCGGGCCTCATCCTGGTTCGCCGCGAGGGGCGCGAGCGCTGGAACCATCTCAATCCGGTGCCGATCCACCAGGTATACCGCAGGTGGATCAAGCCGTTCGAAGCCGCGGCGGCGGATCGTCTGCTGCGTCTCAAGCTCCACGCGGAAACGGAAAGGCAGACCGACATGGCGGAAGCGGACGAATTCAAGGCCCTCGACGTGCAGCTCGAGATCGAGATCGCGGCCAGCGCCGAGGCGGTGTGGAGTTCCCTCACGACAGGGATCGGGGAATGGTGGCCGGCCCAGTTCTACGTCGGCACATCACCGAAACGGTTCGCACTCGAGCCACACGTCGGTGGACGGGTGTTCGAGGATTGGGGAGACGGAGAGGGGGCCCTGTTCGGCAACGTCATCGCGTACGACGAGAATCGAATGCTGCAGTGGGCGGGCGACATGTCGGCAGATTACGGGGGCCCGGCTCGCACGGTCACGACGTTTCGTCTGACAGCCCGGGAGGATGGCACCACGCTGCTCTCATTCCGTGACACACCGTTCGGACGTCTTGGAGAGAACGTGCTCGAGGGCCTGGAGCACGGTTGGAAGTGGCTGCTCGCGGACTGTCTCAAGCCGTTCGTCGAGGAGGGTCGACGGCCCGAACGCCCCGATACGCTGGTCGTGTCATGAGCGGGCGCGCACATCGCATCGGAGCGGTGTTCTATCTCCTGTGGGGGATCATCCACGTGCTGGGCGGGGCGGCGATGCTGGCGACGCTCCGATCCGCCGGTGGCGCGGGAGTGCTCCGCATGATCGCGACGGCGGATCCTGGATCCGCTCCCGACTCCGTTCCAGAGATCGTCACGGCGGTTGCCGGCTTCCATTCCTGGAACCTGCTGTGGATCGGAGCCCTCGTGGCCGGTGTCGCCCTGACGCTGAACTGGAGGAACCGCCGGTCGGGCTTCTGGATCAACCTGACGCTCGCCGGAGCCGCAGACGCCGGACTCGTGGCCTTCATGCTGGCGCCGGGCCTCATGCGGCTGTCTGACGGACTGATCGGAATCGTCCTGTTCGGGCTGGCGTTCATGTTCAGCGGCCTGGGACGCCGCTACGCCACCGACATGCGCTCGTAGACTGCCGCCAGGTCGGCGCGGGCGAGAATCCGCCGCCCATCCGGCAGCCCGACACCCCACAGAACGAGACGGATCTGCCCCTCGGACAGCTCGATGCCGGTGATCCGCCCGTCGCGAAAGCAGCAGCAGCCCGAATTGAAGAGGTGAGGAGTCGGAACTTCGACACCAGCCCTTGGCGGCCCGCAGGGTGCCTCGTCTCCCAGCCAGCCCCGGTCCATGCAATCCGAGACCACGTCGTCCCAGAACAGTTCATCATCAGCGCGTCGCCCGAATTCGTCCATGTCCAGGCCGAGGCGCCGCTCCAGCTCGTCCACGATGGCGACCGACGCGAAGACCGGACGGTGCGTGTGCCCGGCGATCAGGAGCAGCCCCTGGTGGCCTTCAGCCCAGCGGCGCATGGCCCGGTTGTGCTTCTCCCGGATCTTCCGATTCGTGGAGGGGGTGTTTCGTGACGCATTGGTCACGTGCTGGATCGGCTTCCAGATGAAGCGGACGGTGAACCTCGCCAGGAAGGCGAGGCCATCGCTCATGCCCGTCCCCTGGTGACCGTGGACGAAGAACAGCGACCCGAGGCGCTGCGTGCCGATTCGCGCCTCGAGCAGAAT
>CANPVW010000179.1 GCA_947581745.1 Candidatus Benthicola azotiphorus | reverse complement strand
GACCACGCGCACCACGGACCCGTGGTGCCCCCGGCCCGCAAGATCCTCCGTCGGGCGTCACCGGCGGATGTCGAGAGGCGCCTCAAGCTCGACGAAAGCGAGGCGGAGGTACGATCTCGCACCCGCGACCTCGTGCAGCGCCACCGGCTGAAGATGAAGGTGAGCGAGGCGGAATGGCAGTGGGACCGTAACAAGCTCACCGTCTATTTCACCGCCGAGAAGCGGGTCGACTTCCGGGTCCTCGTCAAGGAGATGGCCCGCACGTTCAAGACCCGCATCGAGCTCCGGCAGATCGGCGTGCGGGACGAGGCCAAGCGGCTCGGTGGCATCGGCCGCTGCGGCAGGGAGCTGTGCTGCAGACTGTGGCTGCCGGAGATCGAGCCCGTTACGCTCCAGCTTGCCAAGGACCAGGGACTCTCCCTCAACCCGGCGCAGATCTCGGGCGCATGCGGGCGCCTCATGTCGTGCCTGCGCTACGAGCACGAGGCCTACGTGCAGGCACGGAGACGTTTCCCGAAGGTCGGCAAGCGGCTCGAGACCAGCCGGGGCAAGGAGGAGGTCACCGGTTGGGATCTCTTCCGCGAGACGATCTCGCTGCGCGGCAAGGAC
Source organism: Candidatus Benthicola azotiphorus (assembly GCA_947581745.1). Lineage (GTDB taxonomy): Bacteria > Gemmatimonadota > Gemmatimonadetes > Palauibacterales > Palauibacteraceae > Benthicola > Benthicola azotiphorus. The sequence goes on along the minus strand of CANPVW010000179.1, from coordinate 2,623 downwards.
GGCGAGACGAGAACCGTGGCCCTGGAAGAGCTCAAGGCCGAGACTGCGACGCGTCGGCGCTCCCGACGCCGTCCCTCCGCGGGCCCACGCGAGTAGGCTCACCCTCACCCGACGCCCGAGGCATCGACGAGTGTCCCGCTACTACCTGACCACGGCCATCGACTATTCGAACGGGGACCCCCACATCGGCCACGCCTACGAGAAGGTCGGGGCCGACGTGATCGCCCGTTTTCACCGTCTGGCGGGCGACGACGTGCACTTCGTCATCGGCATGGACGAGCACGGGCAGAAGGTGGCCCAGGAGGCAGCGGCGCAGGGAAGGTCGCCGCAGGACCTCGTGGACGAGCTGGCGGCCCGGTTCGAGGCCGTATGGGGCCGCCTGCACATCTCGCACGACGATTTCATCAGGACGACCGAGCCGCGCCACACCACGGCCGTGCAGGCGCTGGTGCGGCGCATCCGGGACGCCGGCGACCTGTACGAGGATCGTTACGAGGGCTACTACTGCACCGGCTGCGAGGCGTTCAAGCGAGAAGCGGAGCTGGAAGACGGGAAGTGCCCGATCCACCCGTCGCGGGAAATCGTGTGGACCGAGGAGGAAAACTGGTTCTTTCGACTGTCCGCGTATCGCGACCGGTTGCTCGAGCACATCGAGGCGCACCCCGAGTTCGTCCAGCCGGAGAGCCGTCGCAACGAGATCCTGCGCCTGCTGGAAGGAGGGCTGGAGGACATCTCGGCCTCCCGCTCCCGGGTCCCGTGGGGAGTTCCGTTTCCCGACGAGGACGGCCACACCGTGTACGTGTGGTTTGACGCCCTTCCCAACTACATATCGGCGATCGGCTATCCTGGCGACGGATTCGCGGACACCTGGCCGGCTGCCCTCCACGTGATCGGCAAGGACATCACGCGCTTTCACTGCGTGATCTGGCCGGCCATGCTCCTGTCCGCGGGCCTTGAGCTGCCCGACGTCGTGTGGGGCCACGGATTCGTCAAGATCGGGGGCGGGAAGCTCTCCAAGTCGGAGGCGAAGCAGCTCGATCTCGACCAGTTGATCGACCGGCACGGACCGGACGCTTTCCGCTATTTTCTGCTCCGCGAGATCCCGTGGGACCGGGACCGGGACTTCCCCTCGGTCGAAGCGTTCCTCGACCAGTTCGACGAGCGGTACAACTCGGACCTCGCGAACGACCTCGGCAACCTGCTGAACCGCACGGTCGCCATGGCCCGGAAGTACCGCGACGGTGCGATCGTTCCGCCGGGCGGCACCGCGCTCGACGATGCGATCGACGACGCCCTCGAGACGTACGTCGACGCGATGCGGCAGCACCGGTTGCACGACGGGCTCGACGCGGCGATGACGATCGTGCGCGCCGCGAACGGCTTCATCGACTCCGAGGAGCCCTGGAAGCTGGCCAGGGAACCGAAGCGGGCGGAGCGGCTGGATGCCGTGCTGGCGGCGCTGGCACGGGGGCTGGCGACCACCGCCGTGTTGCTGCAGCCGTTCATTCCGGCCAAGGCGGCCGAGATGTGGGAGCGTCTCGGTGGCGACGAAATGCCTGCTTTGGCGGAGCTTCCCCACCGGCTCCCCACTGCCTTGCCGGAGCGCGCGGACAGCGTGCTGTTTCCCCGGTTCGAGCGCGAGCCCCGGAGCGGCTGACCGGGCTCGCTTGACACCCGTCGACGGCCCGGTTTAGTGTCCTGTCGTCCCGCTCGGATCCGTCTGTTCGTCGGAGCCGAAGCCAAACATACAGTGCACTTGTACTTACACCGATTCGACGGATTGGTGCATCTGTGTGCGTCCGGGCCCGCGTCTTGCTCAGTAGCCGGCGCGGCGGCGGATCTCGGGGCGGGAGGGGCCGGCGAGACCGGTCGATCTGAAACGGATAGCAGGGTACGGAAAAATATGTCGTCACACGGCTCCGCCGGTACCGGAAACGACGCACCGACTCACTGGACGGTGCAGGTCATGCCGGACGGTGGGGGACGCATTCGTACGATACGCATATCGAGGCGCGTCGTTCGGCTCGCCGGGGTGACCGCGGTCGTCTTCGGGCTCGTCATGGCGGCATTCCTCGTGAGCCTCGGTCTTGATGCGGCCCGCGAGGTGGAGCTCGTGCGGTTGCGGCTCGAGAACCGACACCTCACGCAGAACCTGACGAAGGTGGAGAGCCAGGTCGGTACGCTGGCGAGCTCCGTGGACGATCTGTCGAAGCAGGAGCAGAAGTTCAGGCTCCTCGCGGGTCTTCCGGACCTCGATGAAGAGGTGCGCGCGGTGGGAGTCGGTGGACCGCTGCCTGCGGCGGCGGAGAGGGAGGAGTTTCTCGCTACCTCGCCGCAGCTCGCCGAACGCACCTACGCGACGGCGTACGACGCCGATCTCCTGATGCGCCGCCTCGACCTGCTGGGCAGCTCGATCGAGGAGGCGCAGGACTCGGTGGAACTCCATCGGGAAGTCTTCCTGGCTCGGCCCTCGATCCGTCCGGTGCAGGCCGAAGAGTCGTGGATCAGCTCGAGCTTCAGCCGCAGCCGCATGCATCCCGTCCTGCAGGTGAACCGGCCTCATCCCGGCATCGACATCTCCGCGCTGGCGGGGACGCCGATCCTCGCGTCCGCGGCGGGCACC
>CANPVW010000178.1 GCA_947581745.1 Candidatus Benthicola azotiphorus | reverse complement strand
GAGGTGGACCTCCGCTTCCCTTTCCTTGCAGTCGTCACACAGCATCCGTCGATCCGTTCTCCTCGTACGGCTCCGGTTCTTCCGCCCTCGTCAACTCGAGGACTCCCGCCGAGAGCCGCAAGATCCGATCCGTGCGCGCCGCGAGGGCCGAATTGTGGGTGACGACGACCATCGCCGTGCCGTGATCGCGGACGAGATCGAACAGGACGTCGTGCAGCAATTCGCTCGTGTCCAGGTCGAGGTTGCCCGAAGGCTCGTCGGCCAGCAGCAACGGCGGCTCGTTCACCAGGGCGCGGGCGGCTGCCACCCTCTGCTGTTCTCCCCCCGACAGCTTCGCGGGCACATGCCCCGACCGATCCGCGAGGCCGACCTGGTCAAGCAGCTCGAGGGCCCTTCGTCGAGCCTCGTCTCTCGAAGCCCCGGCTATCAACTGCGGCATCATGACGTTCTCGAGCGCCGTGAAGTCGCGAAGGAGGTGGTGGAACTGAAACACGAAGCCCACGTAGCGATTGCGAACCGCCGCCAGCTCGAGGTCGGTCAGATCGGCCAGATCCCTTCCTCCGAGGAAGATGCGACCTGCCGTGGGCAGATCCAGGCCCCCGAGGATGTGCAGGAGCGTCGACTTGCCCGATCCACTGGGCCCGACGATGGCGACGGTTTGTCCGCGCTCCAGGCGGAGATCGACCCCCCTGAGAACGCGGATCAGTCGGCCATCGGCTCCATCGAAGTTCCTCTGCACCGCCGAGGCTTCGACGGCCGTCGCCGGGTTCGCGGTCATCCGGTCATTCATGGCGGATCGCTTCCACGGGTGTGTAGTCCGCCGCCCGGCGCGCCGGGTAGATCGTCGCGATGAATGCTATGGAGAGGGACGCCAGGACGATCATCCCGACGTCGAATACGTTCGTGTCCACCGGGAGGTGGTCGATGAAGTAGACATCTCCGGGCAACGTGATGAACTGGTACTTGTCGAGCAGCCATGAGAGGACCAGTCCAAGCCCGGTTCCGACCGTGGTGCCCACCAGTCCGATCACCACGCCCTGCAGCACGAAAACTCGCGTGATGTCCGCGGCAGTCAGACCCATCGCCCGCATGATCCCGATCTCACGGACCTTGTCTGTGACGACCATGATCAGCGTCGAGACGATGTTGAAGGAGGCGACGAGCACGATCAGCAGGAGAATGATCCCCATCGCGAACTTCTCCAGCTTGAGCGCCGAGAAGAGACTCGCGTTCTGCCTCTGCCAGTCATCCACTGAGTATGGGAAGCCGAGGGAATCGCGGATTCTTTGGGCTACCTGGCCACTCTTCCACGGATCGCGCACGTTGAACTCCACCCCCGTGACCGCCCTGCCCATCCGGAGCAGACTCTGGGCCGATTCCAGCTCCACGTAGGCGAACTTGGTGTCGTACTGGTAAAGGCCCGTCTCGAAGATCCCCGTGACCTCGTACAAGCGAAGCTGAGGCTGAATGCCGGTCGGAGTGAGCTCCGCGCCCTGGAACGAGACCACGGTGACCGTCTTGCCCGGATAGAGGTTGAGCCGATCCGCCAGAGTGGTGCCGAGGACGATTCCGGGTCGGCCGGATTCGGTCTCGCCGAACGGCATGCGACCCGAGGTCAGGTGATCGTCCACCTCGGTGACGGAGAGGGACACGGAGTCGCTGGCGATGCCCCTCAAGATCGCCCCCTCCGAGTAGCTGCCTCCGGGGACGTTCAGCCCGACCTCCGTGTAGATGAAGGGTGCGGCCCCGACGACATCGGGATCCTCACTCACCCGCCTGAGGACCGACTCCCAGCTCTCCATGCGCACGGCCTCGCCGATCTCCAGTACCATGCCATGCGAGTTGGCTCCCAGAATCTTCTCGCGCAGATCCGTCTGCAGCCCCGACATCACTCCGATCACGACGATGAGGGCCATGACACCGACCGACACTCCCCCGATGGCGATCAGGGTGATCAGCGACAGGAATCCCCTGCCCCGCCGGCTCGAGAGATACCTGCGGGCTATGAACCAGTGCAGGGCACGTTCCGTGCGCCGGCTGCGCACCGCGCCCTCAATCGGACTCATCGTCCCTCATGATCGGATACAGGATGACCTCCCGGATCGTCGTCCGGCCGGTCAGCAGCATCACCAGGCGATCGATTCCCAACCCCAGTCCTCCGGTCGGAGGGAGGCCGTACTCGAGCGCTCTCACGTAGTCTTCATCCAGGCCCTGAGCCTCTACGTCTCCGGCATCCCGGGCGGCCGCCTGGTCGGCAAACCGCTCCCACTGGTCGATCGGGTCGTTGAGCTCGCTGAAAGCGTTGACCAGCTCCGTCCCGGCGACGATCACCTCGAACCGCTCGGCCAGTCCCGGGTCTCCCCGCTTCGGCTTGGCGAGCGGGCTCATCTCGATCGGGTAGTCGTAGACGATCGTCGGGTTCACGAGCTCCGGCTCTACCCATTCCGAGAATACGACGTCCAGCAGCTTGCTCTTTCCCAGCTGCTCGGCATCCGCCCGCCCCGCCCCCTGGACTCTTCGCCTGATTTCCTCCGCGTCGGCCGCCCGGGCATCGAAGCCCGCGTGGCGCTGGATCGCTTCGAAGAACGAAACTCGCTGCCAGGGCGGTGACAGGTCGACGGAGTGACCGTCATAGCTGATTTGCAGGCCGTCAGTCACCGCCATCGCGGCTCGAGTTACGAGCTGCTCGGCGGTAACCATCATGGCCTGATAGTCGGCGTAGGCCCGATAGAGCTCGAGCATCGTGAACTCCGGATTGTGGGTCCGGTCGATGCCCTCATTTCTGAAGTTCTTGGAAATCTCGTAGACCCGGTCGAGCTGTCCAACGATCAGTCGCTTGAGGTACAATTCGTCCGCGATCCTGAGGAACAGGGTCCGGTCCAGCGAGTGGTGATGGGTCGTGAAGGGCCGCGCAAAGGCGCCGCCGTATTGCGGCTGGAGCACCGGCGTCTCAACCTCGAGATATCCATCGGCATCGAGTACGGCGCGCAGCGTCGAGATGATCCGGGCCCGGGCGACGAACACGGAACGGACATCCGGATTGACGGCGAGATCGGCATATCGTTGCCGGTACCGGCTCTCGACATCGGCGAATCCGCTGTGGACCAACGTCTCCCCCGCCTCCGTGACCTCGGTCTTGCCCAGTGGCAGGGGGCGCATCGACTTGGCGAGCAGTTCGAGTCGGTCCACCCTCACGGTCACCTCGCCGGTGCGGGTGCGGAACAGGTCCCCCTCGACGCCGAGCCAGTCACCGAGATCGAGCAGGTCACGCACCTTCTGCTCCGTCTCATCGAGATCGCTCGTGCGCAGGTAGATCTGGAGTCGGCCGGATCGATCCCCCAGGTGCGCGAACGCACTCTTCCCCATGTCTCGCAGCGACTCCAGACGACCGGCCACGCGTACGCGAGGTCCATCCGCGCCATCTTCGTACTTCGCCAGCGCCGAGGCCAGGTCATCCGTGGGGTTGAAGCCGTACGCGTAAGCCGGAACGCCCAGCTCCCGCAACCGCTCGAGCTTCGCGTATCGATCCCGAATCGGCTTCGGCCTCTCCGGCGCCTGATACCATTCGCGGATCGGCAGCCCGTCTCGTCGAGCGGAGGACTCGCGGGAGCTCACTATCCACTCGCTCCTTTCAGTCGAAGAAAGGCCTCTATGAAACGCTGGATGTCGCCGTCCAGCACCCCATCTGCGTTGCCGACCTCGAGGCTCGTGCGGTGGTCCTTCACCATCGTGTATGGTTGCAATACGTAGGAACGTATCTGGTTGCCCCACGCGATGTCCGACTTCGAGTCTTCCAGTGCCTGCTTCTCGGCCTCCTTCTCTTCCATGGCCCGCTGGTACAGCGCGGCCTGGAGCATCTTCATCGCTTTCGCCCTGTTCTTGTGCTGGCTCCGTTCCTGCTGGCAGGAAACGACGACGCCAGTGGGCTCGTGAGTGATTCGAACGGCGGAGTCCGTCTTGTTGACGTGCTGGCCGCCGGCGCCCGATGCGCGGTAGGTGTCGATCCGGAGGTCGGACTCGTCGATCTCGATTTCGACGTCATCATCCACTTCAGGGTAGACGAAGACCGAGGCAAACGAGGTGTGCCTGCGTCCCTGTGCATCGAACGGCGAGATGCGGACGAGGCGATGCACACCGGTCTCGGCACCGAGGTAGCCGAACGCATGGTCTCCGAGGATCTCCAGGGTGGCCGACTTGATGCCGGCCTCCTCTCCGGGCTGAAGCTCCAGGACCTGCACCTTGTAGCCGCGACGCTCGGCGTACCTCGAGTACATCCGGAGCAGCATCTCGGCCCAGTCCTGCGATTCCGTGCCGCCCGCGCCAGGGTGTACCGTGAGCAGGGCGGAGCGGTGCGCGTCGGGCCCCCGAAGCATGTTGCGAAGCTCGAGGTCGGTGAGCTCATCTTCGATTCGACCGGTCTCTCGATCGAGTTCTGCCGAGAGCTCCTCGTCCTCGGCATCCGCGAGCAGCTCCGCCAGCTCGGTCAGGTCGGCGATGCTTGCGGCCAGCGACCGCCAGGGCTCAGTCCACGACTTGATCTGATTCGCCTTCTCGATGATCTCGCGGGCGGCCTCCGGCTGGTCCCAGAACCCGGGACTGGCCATGCGCTGCTCCAGCTCCGCGAGCGCCGTCTCCTTGGACTCGAGGTCAAAGGAACCCCCGTAGGTCATCCAGCCTCTGCTTCAGGTCGCCGATCAGTCCGATCTTGGCGTCCGATACTGACATATGCGGTGCACCCCCTGACCACCTCGTTCGTTGGACGCGACGGCGAGATCCGACTGCGTCAAGACGGGGTTCCCGCGGACGCGGAAAGCCCCGTCTGTGGCGAGTGTAGCCGCGGTGATTCGCCCGGTCAAGCGCCCACATCGACGAGTTCCAGGTCGATCGTCCGGCTTTCCGTGTCGACCCTCACGACCCGCGCTCGCGTGCGGTCTCCCAGCCGGTAGGTCTTGCGTGTCCTCCTGCCCATGACCCGGTGCGCGTCCGCGTCGAAGGCGTAGTAGTCGTCCACCAGGGAGCCGAGTCGTACCAGGCCTTCCGCCAGCACTCCGTCCATCTGGACGAAGAGTCCGAAACTGGTCACGCCTGTTATCGTGCCGTCGAACTCGTCGCCGACATGCCTTTGCATGAACCGCATCGTCTTGGCTTCGACGGATTCCCGTTCCGCGTCCTGAGCTCGCCGCTCCATGTCTGACGAATGACGGGCCACCTCCCTCAGAGTCTCGTCGGTTCGCGGCGGCGCGCCCTTGAGCCACCGGACGAGCTCCCGGTGAACCGCCAGGTCCGGATACCGTCGAATCGGAGATGTGAAATGGACGTAAGCCTCGGATGCCAGACCGAAGTGGCCCACGTTCTCCGTCGAGTAGCGGGCTCTCTTCATCGTGCGCAGGGTGACCGCCGAAATCAGGGCTTCATGTGGCTTTCCCCTGGCCTGGTCGACCAGCCGGGAGAGGTCGAGCGGTCGGATCGCCCCGGCCGGCAGCGGGTGGCCGAAGTAGGCGGCGAGCTCGCGCAGGTTCTCCAGGCGGTCGGGGTCCGGATCCTCGTGTATCCTGAAGAGGAGAGGCAGTCCTTCAGAGAGTCCGATGCGGGCGACCGTCTCGTTGGCGAAGATCATCAGGTCCTCGATGATCCGATGCGCTTCCAACCGCTGCCGGGCCCGAATCTCGACTGGCTCTCCGTCCTCGTCCAGGACCACCTCCGCCTCGGGGATCGAAAAGTCCACGGCACCGGCCTTCTGGCGAGCTTTCCTCAGCCGCCGTGCGACGGTAGCGACCTGGCGGAGCGCATCAACCAGGGCCCTGTCGGCTCCGCCGTCAGGACGCTTCCCGTCCAGGAGCGCCTGCGCGTCCTCGTATGCCAGCCGGTGCGCGCTCCGAATCACGCCGCGGACTACGCGGCTCTCCCTGGCGTTTCCCTTCTCGTCGAAGTCCACCACCACGGACAGCGTCATTCGGTCCTTTCCCGGGACCAGAGAACACAGGTCGGCCGAGAGAACCTCTGGAAGCATCGGGATCACCCGATCCACGAGGTACACGCTGGTCCCCCGATCCAGCGCTTCCCTGTCGAGGGCGCTGCCCTCCTTGACGTACCACGCCACGTCGGCGATGTGAACGCCGATCTCCAGTCCCGAAGCTCCGGTTCGAACCGACAGGGCGTCGTCGTGATCTCTGGCATCTGCCGGATCGATCGTGAAACACATGGCATCGCGAAAGTCCTCGCGGCCTTCGACATCGGCGGGCAGGAGGCCCCGACGCGCTATCTTCTCCGCTTCCCGGATGACGGGTGGAGGAAACTCTACCGGCAGCTGCTGACCCAGGATGATGGAGAGCACGTCAATCCCCGGGTCTCCGGGGCGCCCGAGCACTGATTCGATGACCCCGACGGGTCGGACCTCCTCGGTTCCCCATTCCTCGATGCGCACCAGCACCACATCGCCCTCGGTCGCTCCCGCCCGGTCCCCCGGTGGCACGAAGACGTCGGCGGGAAGGGGCGGCTCCTGAGTCACCACGGTTCCGTATCCGCGTCGCTCGTGGTATACCCCCACGGCCTGCGCCCAGGCCCGTTCGAGGACCCGCACGAGGCGGCCTTCAGGGTTGCGGCCCGGAGTGCGACGCTCGACGCGGACCGCGACCCTGTCTCCCTCCACTGCGGAACCGAGATGCCTGCGCGGAACGTAGATATCATCGTCCCCGGCCGCCTCGGGGATCACGAATCCGTCGCCCGACCTGGTGAGATCAACGATGCCGGTCACCATCTCGAAGCTGCGCGGGAGGGCGTAACGACCCTTGCGCTGACGGAATATCTGGCCGTCACGTTCCATGGCCTGCAGGCGCCGTCTGAAGCCGCGGTAGGCGTCGCCCGCGACCCCCAGCTCGCGAGCGAGTTCGCGAGCGCTCATCGGGCCCCTGTCCGCCTCTTCGAGGGCCCGGGTGATATCGTTCCGGCCGGGAATTTCTGCCATCAGGAGAACTCGCGTCCTTCCGGATCAGAATCCGAAGGCGAGGGAGAGCTGAAAAGGAGAATCCGAGTCGAAGCCCGAGAAGTCGTCGAACGAGTGGCCGAGGTCCACGACGATGCGATCGTAGCGGAGCCCGACGCCGAGGGCCGCACCTCTGCGGCCCGCAGCCGTCCAGGCATACCCCCCGCGCAAGTAGAGGATTCCCCGCAGGGACGCTTCGGCCCCCAGATAACCCTCCAGGTCGTCGAACTCGGTCACGGTCTGCTGAAGGTCTGCCTGCAGGAGGAACCCGAATCGACTTTCGTCGGGTTTGAAGGCCTCGACCGCGTTCAGTGACGCGCCGACCCGGACCCGCGACGGCATGGGATCTCCCGTGCTGGCGCCCGTGAAGGTCACGCCGGGACCGAGGTTCCTGAGCACGGCGCCGATCGTGAGTCCACGCAGAGGGGCGATATCCGTGACGACGCCCAGATCGAAAGCATGGCCTAGGGTCCCTCCATCGAAGGCAGCGCAGTCTCCGGTGCAGGCCGAGGAGAGTCGTACCAGCTTGTAGTTGACTCCGACGTCCACAGTGGACGACAACTGGTATCCTCCGGTAAGGATCAGCGCATCGTCGTCGAGCGCGACGGATCCCAGGTCCTGGTTGGCCGCGTCCCTTGCCTCGATCGAGCCCATGTCGAAGTGGTAGTAGGCGAGGCCGACGCGCAGAGACCGCCACCTTCCGAGAAAGCCGAGGACTTGGCTCGCCGTACCGAAGTCGTTCGCCAGGTGGAAGTAGGCGGTCGGTCGGTCGATACCGGCGGCGGATGCCGGGTTCCAGACCACTCCCTCGATATCCGCCCGTGAAGCCGCGACGGCGCCCGCCATCCCGACGGTGCGCGCCCCGATGGGTGCAAGCAGGAACCGCGCCGTCTCACGGGTCGATGACTGGCTGCGCAGCGTGGTCCCGTCCTGCCCCAGCGCGGCGGCCGGAGCCAGGGCGATGTGCGTTGCCAGGATGAGGCTAGAGAGCCTCGGCTTCATCGATCAGCATAACGGGGATGTCATCCTCGATCCGGTACCGAAGTCTACACGAATGACACAGGAGCGCCTGCTCAGTCTCCCGGTGCTCGAGCTCGCCTCGGCACTTCGGGCAGACCAGTATTTCCAGCAACTTGGGATCAATGGCCATTGCTCACCTGGAACCGGGAGGGAGGTCGTATCCGAACAGCTTAAGGCTGCCCGGACGGCGTCGCCAGTTGGGCATCACCTTCACTCTCAAGTCGAGATAGACGGGGCGTTCCATGAGACGCTCGATCTTCACCCGGGCCTGGCTCCCGATCTTCTTGATCATGGCGCCGCCCCGGCCGATCACGATCCCCTTCTGGGATTCCCTCTCGACGTAGATCCGGGCGTCGATGTAGACGGGATCGGCTTCCTCCCTGAACGCCTCGATCCCGACCGCGGTAGCGTAGGGCACCTCTTGCGCGAGCTCCTCGAAGCACGTCTCCCGGATGAGCTCCGCCGCGAAGAAGCGGAGCGGTGCCGTCGCGATTTCGTCCACCGGGTAGAGCGGCGGGCTCGCCGGCAGCAGGTCGAGGATCGAGCGCAGCAGGAGCTCCGTCCCCGTCCCCATCGTGGCTTCCGTGCGGACGACGTGGCGCCAGTTGCCGCTCCCGGCCAGGCTGGCCTCCGCAGCGGCCACGTCCTCCTTTGATGCTCGATCCATCTTGTTGAGGCAGAGGACGGATGGAATCCGTGCGGGAACGTCGAACTCTCGCGCGTGGTCCAAGCTGGCCTTCCAGCCCAGGTCCACGACATAGAGCAGTACGTCGGCATCGAGTGTAGCGCGCTCGGCCTCCGCCTGCATGGACTCGTGCAGCGCGTAACGTGGTTTCAGGAGGCCCGGAGTATCGACGAAGACCGACTGATGGCTCTCATCGGAGTAGATACCGAGAAGACGCTGTCGGGTCGTCTGCGCTTTGGCCGTGACGATGCTGAGCCGCTCGCCGATCAGCCGGTTCAGGATCGTGGACTTCCCCACATTCGGAAGACCGATGATCGCACAGAAACCGGCCTTGAAGTCCGTCTCCTCGACCCCGGCGGGCGGCAGCTCATTCATGCGACGGAAGCTGTGGTTCCGAGAGGAGGCCCACAAGCCGGGAACGTGAGCCATCGATCAGGAGAGCCTCGCCCCGGGGGCTGCTCGCTCCGGATTCACGAGCACCTCGAACATGGCTGTTCCTCGATCTAGAAGCGTGATTATATGTCGATGAATAAATTGTTATGACACTTCTATATAGACATCACCATGGAGGGCCTCGGGGCGGCAGAGTACGGTGGTGGGTGGTGAGGGGCAACGGGGGGTAGGAAAAGGGAACGCCCCGGATCGCGGTGAAGCGAGCGGGGCGTTCGAAAGTGAGCCGGCGGTGACCTACTCTCC
>CANPVW010000177.1 GCA_947581745.1 Candidatus Benthicola azotiphorus | reverse complement strand
TCATCACGACTCCGATCATCCCCTCGGGCACGTCGGCCACGACCTCTTCATAGGGTTCTTCCATCTGGCCCGTCGCCCCGAGGCGCGTGATCACGTGCGGCCGCGACACGCTGAACTCGTACCCCTCACGCCGCATCGTCTCCATCAGGATCGAGAGGTGGAGCTCCCCTCGACCCGCGACACGGAAACGATCCGGCTCATCGGTCTCCTCGACACGGAGCGCGACGTTCGAGTGCACTTCGCGGAACAGCCGTTCGCGGATCTGACGCGACGTCACGAATCGGCCCGACCGCCCCGAGAACGGAGAGGTGTTCGGCCGGAACTCCACCGACAGGGTCGGTGGCTCCACGGCAATGCCCTCGAGGCGGACCGGCGCCTCGGGATCACACAGGGTGGAACCGACCTCGGCCTCCTCGATACCCGCCACGGCCACGATCTGGCCGGCCCGAGCCTCCGGGACCTCGACGCGGGCCATCGCCTCGAAGGCGAAGATCTTCGGGACGCGGACAGCCACCTCGGGAGCATCGGATTCGAGTGCCCACACGGCCACCATGTCCCCCTCGCGCACGACGCCGTTCTCCACCCGACCGATCGCCATCCGGCCCAGGTACGGGGAGTAGTCGAGCGTGGACACCAGCATCTGGAACGGAGCTCCGGGAAGGCCGCTCGGGGCCGGGACCGAGTCCACCACCGCACGGAACAGCGGCGCCAGGTCGGTTCCGATCTCCGCGGGGTTCGTCGAGGCCCATCCATCCCTCCCCGACGCGTACAGAAACGGCGAATCGAGCTGGGCATCGGTGGCTTCAAGCTCCATCAACAGCTCGAGTACCTCGTCGTGCACCCGCTCCGGGTCAGCGTCCGGGCGGTCCACCTTGTTGATGATGATCACGGGGTGCAGGCCGAGCTCGAGAGCCTTTCGGGTCACGAACCGGGTCTGCGGCATCGGCCCCTCGAACGCGTCCACGAGAAGCAGGACGCCGTCCACCATTCGCAGAATTCTCTCCACTTCACCGCCGAAATCGGCGTGACCGGGGGTATCGACGATGTTGATCTTCACCCCTCCGCCCCCGGGAGCGTCCCAGCGGACCGAAGCGTTCTTGGAGAAGATCGTGATGCCACGCTCCTTCTCCAGCGGGTTCGAGTCCATCACGCGCTCCTCGACCCGCTGCCCTTCCCGGAACGAGCCGGTCTGCCGGAGCATCTTGTCCACCAGCGTCGTCTTGCCGTGGTCCACGTGAGCGATGATCGCGATGTTTCGTATAGAGTCCAAGGGTACCGATTCCCGTCGTTTGTCGTTGTCCGGATGCCGCCTGCGAGGGCTTGAGATGGAGCCTCGCGACCGCCCGCTTACCCGGCGGATTAGGCAAAGTTCGCTGCCCGACACCCGGGGCCGTTGCTGTCGGTCCTCGCGCCGGGGTAGTTTGGCAAGCCGGACCGCGACGCACCACTTCCTCCGAGGGACGGACGACGATGAATGCGTGTCAATTCCTTCGAAATCAAGGCTCGGCGGCAGCCGTCGGCGCAGCCCTGGCGGGCGTCGTCGGTCTTTCCGCTTGCGGTCAGCCCTCCGCCATGGGAGAGGCGAATTCGTTGATCGTCGTCGCCTCGGACTCGATCTGGAGCCAGGTCGAGGAGGACACCTACGGTGCCCTCGAGCGCACCGTCTACACGACACGCGACGAGAAGATCTTCAACGTCACGCAGACCGACCCCGCGTCGCCGGAGATCAACGAGCTCCTGCTGTGGCGGCAGGTCCTGGTGTTCGGCACGCCCGACGATCCGGGGGTGCGCGCGATCGCCGACAAGGCCGGTCGCTCGTCCGTGGATCCCGGTGAGCTGGTGCAGGCGCACGACGTCTGGGCACGCGGCCAGCTGGCCACGGCGGTCGTGCTGCAGCCGGGGCGGGAGGTGGACTCCTGGCGCGAGCGGCTTCCCGAGCTGTCCGACCTTCTCGAGCGACAGTTCAGGGAGTATGTGCTCAACCGGATGTTCGTCAGCGGAGTGGACACGGCCACGGCCGATTACCTGCGGGATCACTTCGGGTTCACGCTCGAGATCCCGCACGTGTATCAGCGGGTGGAGCGGGAGGGCGGAGTGGTCCTGATCCGGAACGACAATCCCGACCCCAGCGAGCTCATCCGCTCGATCCTCATCCAGCGCGGCGAGCCGGTCGATTCCATGAAGCCGCAGATGGTCTACCTGTGGCGCGCGTCGATCGACGACGTTCAGTACAACGTCCCGCAGGACTTCGACGTTCTCATGGGAACGGGCCGCCACTTCGAGCTCAACGACTCCGAGGCCGTGGAGGCCCGTGGGATCTGGAAGGACCGCGCCGCCTACCCTGCCGCCGGCCCCTTCATCGCGCGAGCCGTCCGGTGCGGCGACAGCGTGATCTACATGGACGCCTGGCTCTATTCGCCGAACCCTCGCCGCAGCAAGTACGAGTACATGATGCAGCTGGAGGAGATCCTGGACTCCTTCAAGTGCCTGTCCTGAAAGCGACCGAACCGACAACCCGAGCAGAAAGCGCCTGACGTCTGATGTCTTTCGTTCACCTTCACTGTCACAGCGAGTACTCGCTGCTGGACGGTGCCAACCGGATCGACGACCTGGTCGACCGGGCCGTGTCGCTGAACATGCCCGCCCTCGCCATCACGGACCACGGAAACCTGCACGGGGCCTGGGAATTCCAGGAGAAGGCGAAGAAGAGGAAGATCAAGCCGATCATCGGCTTCGAGGCCTACGTGGCGTATGGCGATCGGCGGCAGAAGGAGAAGCCCAAGGACGCCCCGGCCGAGTACGCGCACCTCGTGCTCCTGGCCCGCGACCTCACCGGCTACCGGAATCTCGTTCGACTCACGTCCCGCGGCTACACGGAGGGGTTCTACAGGAAGCCTCGACTCGACCACGAGATCCTCGCGGAGCACAACGAGGGCATCATCGTGCTCAGCGCGTGCCTGTCGGGCGAGGTGGCGAAGAACCTGCAGTTCGGCCGCTACGATCAAGCCCGCGCGGCGGCGGAGTTCTACGCGCGCACCTTCCCCGACCGCTACTACCTCGAGGTGCAGAACCACGGCATCGAGGGTCAGGACGAGGTTAACGCCGGCGTCTTTCAGATCGCCGACGAGCTCGGGCTGCCCGTGGTGGTGACCAACGACGCCCATTACCTGCGCCGCGAAGACGCCGACATGCACGACACGCTGCTCTGCATCGGCATCGGCGTGCTGAAGAGCGACCCGAACCGGCTCTCCTTCGACGGCCAGGAGTCCTATTTCAAGTCATCCGACGAGATGGCAGAGCTGTTCCCGGATCGCCCCGAGCTGATGTCCAACACGGTGGCCATCGCGGAGAGCTGCGGGATCCGTTTCGAGAAGAAGCACCACCTGCCCGGTTTTCCGGTGCCGAAGGAATTCCCTGACGACATGGCGTACCTGCGCCGGCTCGCGAAGCAGGGCGCGCTGGAACGGTACGGCGATCCGCTGCCCGAGAACGTCCAGGAGCGACTCGACTACGAGCTGGGCGTGATCGAGAAGACGGGCTACGCCGGGTATTTCCTCATCACCTGGGACTTCTGTCGGGCGGCCCGCGAGAGGGACATCCCGGTCGGCCCCGGACGTGGTTCCGCCGCAGGTTCCATCGTGGCCTACTCGCTCCGGATCACGGACGTGGACCCGCTCGAGTTCGACCTCCTGTTCGAGCGCTTTCTCAACCCCGAGCGCGTGTCGATGCCCGACATCGACATCGATTTCTGTTACGAGAAGCGCGGCAGGATCATCGAGTACGTGCGTGAGAAGTACGGCGCGGACTCCGTCGGCCAGATCATCACGTTCGGGACGATGCAGGCCCGGGCCGCCATCCGCGACGTGGGTCGTGTGCTCGAGTTCACGCCTGCCGAGCAGGACAAGCTCGCCAAGCTGATTCCCAACACGCCGGGCTTCTCGCTTTCGATCGGCGAGGCGGTGGAGAAGGTCAAGGAGCTCAAGGACCTCTACAAGAGTGATCCTCGGGCCCACCAGCTTCTCGACTACGGCATGGCGATCGAGGGCCTGTCGCGTCACGCCTCGGTGCACGCGGCGGGCGTCGTGATCGCCCCCGGCCCGCTCGACGAGTACGTGCCTGTGTGCCGTGACACCAAGAACGGCGATCAGGTCATCACCCAGTACGACATGGTGGCGCTCGAGAAGGTCGGGATGCTCAAGATGGACTTCCTGGGCCTGCGCACGCTCACCGTGATCCACGACGCCGAGGGAGCGATTCGACGACGTCACGAGGTCGACATCGACTGGGACGAGCTCGGGCTGGATGATCCCGAGGTGTACGCGATGCTGGCCTCGGGCGGCACGAGCGGTGTGTTCCAGTTCGAGTCTTCGCTCGCCACCGAGAAGCTCCGGGCGATGCGGTGCGACCGGTTCGACGACCTGATCGCGGTGAACGCTCTGATCCGCCCGGGGCCTCTGGACACGGGCATGACGGACGTGTTCATCAAGCGCAAGCGGGGCTTCGAGCCGGTGGAGTATCCGGTCCCGGAGCTGGCGGATGTGCTGGACACCACGTACGGGGTCATCACCTACCAGGAGCAGGTGATGCGCGTCGCGAACGTGCTCGCCGGGTTCTCGCTCGCCGAGGCGGATGTGCTCCGGAAGGCCGTCGGGAAGAAGGACGCGGCCCTCACGAAGAAGGTCCTCGACGACTTTCAAACGCGGGCGATCGAGAGGGGCACGCCGAAGCGGAAGGCCGCCGAGATCGCCGATCTCATCCGCACCTTCGGTCGGTATGGATTCAACAAGGCTCACTCGGTCGCGTACGCGCTCATCTCGTACCGCACGGCGTGGCTCCGGAAGCACTACCCGGCCGAGTTCATGGCCGCGCTGCTCAGCTCGATCATCGACAACACGGACAAGGTCGTACAGTACATCACGACCGCCCGCTCGATGGGGATCGAGGTCCTTCCCCCGAGCGTCTCGGAGTCCCGCTACAAGTTCACCGTCGTGGACGACCGCCGGATCCGGTTCGGTCTCGGAGCCATCAAGGGAGTCGGAGAGTCGGCCATCCGCTCCATCATAGCGGCGCGCGAGGACCGTCCGTTCGAGTCACTGTTCGACTTCTGTCAGCGAATCGATCTTCGCCTCAACAACAAGCGGGTCCTCGAGTGCCTGATCGCATCGGGGGCGCTGGACGAGTTCGGGGAGCGTGGGGCCATGAAGGCCGGCCTCGAGACCGTGCTCTCGGAGGCTCAGCTCCGGCAGCGTGAGCGGGACACGGGGCAGGAATCGCTGTTCGGCGCCACTGCTTCGGTCGATCGACCCGAGCCCAGGATCCCCACGCTCGCGCCGCTCACCGAGGCGGAGCGCCTGAAGGACGAGAAGGCCGTGCTCGGATTCTACATCTCGGGGCACCCGCTGGAGCGATACCGGGACCTGGTCGAAATGTTCGCGCTCGAGGCCAACACGGCGACGATCCCTCAGAACAGGGACCGCCGCGTCGAGCTGGCCTGCGTCGTCACTTCGATGAACGTCAACGTCAGCCGGAGCAGCGGGAAGGAGTACTGCCGGCTCACCGTGGAGGACTTCCACGGAACCGCCTCGGCCATGGTCTTCGGCGACGTGTGGCAGGAAACCAGAGGACTGTTCGCCGAGGACGCGCCCGTCTTGATCGAGGGCGCGGTGTCGGCGAACTCGCGGGACGAGGAGAACCCCCCCATCTTTGTGGACTCGGTCCGGCTGCTGCAGGGAATGGACGCGGCCGGCGGGATCGCGGTGTGCATCGAGCTCCGTGAGGGAGACGAAGCGCACCCTGGCGAGTTCGACAGTGTGCGGGAGGTTCTCGCGGCGTCGCCGGGAGACGGCGCGTTGTACCTGAAGTGGCACCCGGAGGGCAACGGAGTCGAGCCGCCGCTGCTCGCCTCGCGCTCGCTGAAGGTCGAGCCGTCGGCCGCCCTGCTCGCGGACCTGCGCGCCCTGCTCGGAAGGGAAAGGGTACACCTGATTCGCGGATAGGCGGGATGAGCGAAGAAACGCAGCAGGACCGTTCAGACATGAAGAAGCACCTCGCGGAACTCCGGACCCTCGCGGAGGAGCGGGGCATCGACGTGAGCGGCGAGATGCGGGAACTGGAGAGACGTATCGAGAACTCTGAGCCGAAGCCTCTGACACGGTTTGATCGCGTCCAACTGGCGCGGCACCAGGAGCGCCCGTTCACGCTCGACTACATCCAGATGATGTGCGACGACTTCGTGGAGCTGCACGGCGATCGCAACTTCCGCGACGATCCGGCCATCGTGGGTGGCTGGGCGACTCTGGACGGGAAATCCGTCATGGTCATCGGCCATCAGAAGGGCCGTGACATGAAGGAGAACCTCCACCGGAACTTCGGATCGCCGCACCCCGAAGGCTACCGCAAGGCCGGGCGCCTCATGCTCATGGCCGAGAAGTTCGGCCGTCCGGTCATCACCTTCGTCGACACGCAAGGTGCCTATCCGGGCATCGGGGCGGAGGAGCGCGGGCAGGCCGAGGCGATAGCCCGGAACCTGTTCGTGATGGCGGGTCTCGAGGTACCTATCGTCTCCTGCATCATCGGGGAGGGAGGAAGCGGCGGCGCGCTCGGCATCGCCGTGGCGGACCGGGTCCTGATGATGGAGAACGCGATCTACTCCGTGATCTCCCCCGAAGGGTGCGCCGCGATCCTCTGGCGGAGCCGGGACATGGCCGCCGATGCGGCCGAAGCGCTCAAGCTCACGGCACCGGACCTGGCCGATTCCGGCATCATCGACGAGGTGGTGCCGGAACCCGGCGGAGGAGCCCACTTCGATCCCGAGGGAGCCGCTGAAGCGCTTCGCGAGGCCATCCTCAGGCACCTCTCGGAGCTCGGCGGGCTCGACCGGACGCAGCTCATCGAGGCGCGCCGGGCGAAGTACTATGCCATGGGCGCCTGGGAAGAGACCGGCGCGGATGGCTGAGGACGGCGGCCAGCCACGGGGCCGTCGCGGGGAAGACCGGCGCAGGCCGGCCCCGCGGCCGGTGTCCGGCGCGCGAGGCAATCGGGGGCGCCCGGTCCCGTCCCACCCGGCTCCACGACCGATTTCGGAGTCCGGCGGTGCTGCGACCGGAGGGGGACGGGTCTTCCAGATCGTCCAGGTGATGTTCCGTGGAGTGCGCTCGGACTACTTCAGTTACCGGGGCGAAGTCGCGCTGGTGCCCGACGAGTACGTGATCGTCGAGGCGGACCGCGGACAGGACCTCGGGTGGGTCAGGCGTGCGGTGGACGGCCGCGCGCACAGCTGCGAGGGAGGGTGCGATCACGCGCACCACGGACCCGTTGTGCCCCCGGCCCGCAAGATCCTCCGTCGGGCGTCACCGGCGGATGTCGAGAGGCGCCTCAAGCTCGACGAGAGCGAGGCGGAGGTACGATCTCGCACCCGCGACCTCGTGCAGCGCCACCGGCTGAAGATGAAGGTGAGCGAGGCGGAATGGCAGTGGGACCGTAACAAGCTCACCGTCTACTTCACCGCCGAGAAGCGGGTCGACTTCCGGGTCCTCGTCAAGGAGATGG